>JAEXEM010000434.1 GCA_023401045.1 Actinomycetes bacterium | reverse complement strand
GTCCGTCACGGACCGCGCGACCGGCCGGCAGCCGACACCCGAGGAGCCCACGTGAGGACCACCCCGCCCGCACGTCCCGACGCAGCGCCCGTGAGCGCGACGCACGGGTCAGGCGCCGACGGCGGCTTCACGCTGGTCGAGGTCATCGTCGCCCTCAGCCTCCTGGCGATGCTCTCGACGGCCGCCCTCTACTTCTTCGTCAGCGGCACGCGCACCGTCACCCACCAGCAGCGCTCGCACGGTGCGGTCTCGGCAGCGAACGACGCGATGGAGCAGGCGTTCTCGTACGTGCCGCAGATGGCGGGCTCGACCGCGGCCACGATGTCGTCGGGCCTGCTGGTCGGGCGCCTCGACACGGACGTGACGGCGGCGTGGACCGCCGCGGCAGGTGTGCCGGGCGTCGCGGACACGTACCCGGGCTGGGACCGCGCGACCTCACCGGCACCGATGCCGGGCGTCGCGGACGACCGCATCAAGCTGCAGCGCACGGTGCGCACGTCCGGCATCGACTACGAGGTCCAGACGCTCATCGGCTACTGCTACCGGGTCTCGACCAACCCCGACGGCGCGTGCACGCGCGTCGGCGGTGACAGCGTCGGGACGCCGAGTCCGGGCTACGTCCGCATGATGCGCGTCATCGTCGTCGTGCGGTGGGACGGGACGACGCAGTCCTGCTCCGGTGGCACGTGCACCTACCAGGTCCAGTCGCTGGTCGACCCGAACACCGACATCAAGTGGAACAACACGACGCGTCTGCAGGCCGCCGACGACGCGGTGGTGGTGAACGCCGGTGAGTCGGTCATGATCGACGTGCTCTCCAACGACGCGTTGCCCGAGATCCCGACCGGTTCGCCGAACCCCGTGACGCTCGTCACCACGCCCGCGCGCGGCGGTACGGCGGTGGGCACGGCGTCGGTGCGCGCGGGCGGGAAGATCGAGTACACCGCGCCGGTCGACAGCTACGGCGAGGTGACCTTCGTCTACCGCGTCTCGCTCGGTGCGCGCAACGTCCAGGCGACCGTCCACGCGTACATCACGCCCCGGGCGCGCGACCTGAACGCGACCGTGATGGTGAACGGCACGGTCGAGATCCCTGTGCCCACGGCCGACGGTGCCGCCGCTGCGGAGCTGACGATCGTGACGCCACCCTCGAGCGGCACCCTCACGGTGCTCTCCGGACCCAAGCGCTTCCGCTACCAGGCCGGTCCCGCCGCAGGCAGCCGAGAGTTCACCTACACGTACCGCGACGCCGCCGGGCTCGAGAGCCTCGCCGGCACAGGGCGCATCACCGTCTCCACCTACGCGCCGGGCACCGCACCGGCCCTCGTCTACCCGCGCTCGGGGACGTGGCCCGCACAGGCGAGCGTCGCGCCGCGCACGCTCGACCTGCGTGGTGACAGCAACAACCCGACCGGCTACCGCACGGTACTGGTCTCACCCCCGACGGGCGGCACGATCACGAACGCCACGGTGGGCAGCCCTGTCGCCGGGGCGTTGACCTGGAACCAGCCGGCCAACGCCGCAGGCGCCTACACCTTCAGCTACCGCATCGTCGCCCCCGATGGCAGCAACCCCTCGCCCGACGGCACCGTCACCGTCCTCGTGCCGCCCGTGGCGCAGGACAGGACCATCACGATCAAACGCAGCACCAGCTCGGCGACCACCGGGACGGTGACGTTCGCCAGCATCCCTGGCAGCGGAGTGACGTACACCCGTACGTCGCAGCCGTCGTGCGCGAGCGCGACGTCGCCCTCGTCGTCCGCCACCCAGGTGCTCCAGGTGCAGCGCAACGCGTCCGCGACGTCGTGCACCTTCCAGTACACGGCGACCGTGAACACGTCCGCCGGGCCGCTGACGTCGGTACCCGCGACCGTCACCGTGGTGGTGACGAAGTGACGGCCCGGCCGGCGCCCGAGGGCCGCGACGCGGGCATCTCGCTGCCGGAGATCCTCGTGGCGATGTTCATCCTCACGGTCGTCACCGCGGTGTTCATGGGCGGCGTGGTGCAGATGTCGCGGAACACCGTGCAGTCATCGATCACGGTGGATGCCGCGGACTCGGTGCGGCGGGTGTTCCAGCGCTTCGACAAGGAGATCCGCTACGCGGACGCGGTGAACTTCCCCGGTGTCTCCGCCACCGGGCGGCACTACCTCGAGTTCCGCGTGCCCGCGGTGGCGGCCCGCTCCGGGGTGACCACGTGCGCACAGTGGCGCTGGGACCCGGCGACGAAGCGGCTGGAGTCGCGCTCGTGGCCGGAGACGGCCGCGACGCTGCCGGCCTTCGGCATCGTCGCAGAGGACATCGTGGCGGGCACCGACCCCGCCGTCATCGACCCTGCCGACCCCCCGTACCCGTACCCCTTCGGGCTGGAGGTCGCGTCGCCGGTGCACCCTCGTCAGAGCGTGACCGTGCGGCTGCAGATGCGGGCCGAGGTGGGCACCCGCGACGTGCAGTCGCAGTCGCTGTTCGTCGCCCGCAACAGCACCGTGGACTCCGCGGGGAACACCGACACCAACGGTGACGGCGTGTCCGACCAGCCGGCGTGCTGGCGTGCCGGCGTGCGGCCGTGAGGAAGGACGAGGACGTGAACTCGCTGCTCCGACGCATGCGCGCGGGCGCCCGCCGGGAAGACGGCGTCGCGATGATGACCGTCGTCATGATGACGCTCATCCTCATGTCGCTCAGCGTCCTCGTTCTCGGCATGGTCGTCTCCCAGGTCACCCCCGTGCAGTTCGCGCGCAAGAACACCGAGACGGTGTTCGCCGCCGAGGCCGGTGTCGAGGCGGCGCTTGGCAGGATCCGTTCCGCGCAGGGCACCGCCGACTTCACCGGGAACGTCTACGGCAACCCGGCCTCACTGCCGTGCACGGTCTCCGGCGCGGTCGGACCGGCAGGCGGGCAGACGACCTACTCCGCGACTGTCCGCTACTACCAGCAGGACCCCACCGGCAAGGACGTGGGCTGGTTGAACACCTACCAGATTCCCTGCAGCCCCGGCTCGGGCATCGGTACGCTGCCGGCGTTCGCCTACATCGAGTCGGCGGGTGACGCGCCGGCCGGGGGCCGGATCGGTGATGCGCAGGCCGATCGCGCGATCGCGATGGTCTACCGGTTCGAGACCACGACGACGAACATCAGTGGCGGGCGGATCTTCTCGTGGGTCAGCGGCAACGAGACACAGTTCTGCCTCCGGGCGACGAGTACCTCGGCCGGTGCCACCGTGCGCTACCGTCCGATCGCGGAGTGCGGGGCGGTCGCGAACGACAGCACCGAGCTGTGGATCTACGACACCGACTACACGCTCAAGCTCGCGAGCTCGACGCTGACCGCGACGTCGCTGTGCATGACGAACGAGAGCGGGACCATCCGGCTGCGCGCGTGCACGGCGGGCTCGTCGCAGGCGTTCGCGTGGCACCCGGACGGCAACGCGACCTGGGTCGCCCAGAACTCGAGCTTCCAGAACAACGGCACGTGCCTGAAGTCGTCGCAGTCCAGCGGTGTCCCCGCCGTCGACAGCACGCTGCAGGTGGGCTCATGCGCCAACCAGAGCGCGTGGGGGTCGTTCGCGCCGGACCCGGCTGTCGGTCCCGGCGCCGCGAGCATCAGCACCAAGCAGATCGTGAACTTCCTGGAGTTCGGCCGTTGCTTCGACGTGACCGACACCAACGTCGGCCGGCCGTTCATGATCTCGTACCCCTGCAAGCAGGACCCGCCGTCGGGCGCCGAGCTGTTCTGGAACCACAAGTGGTACTACGTCGACCCGCTCGTGGGGACCACGGCCGCGCCGCAGCTGATCTACGTCTACCAGAACAACGACCCGTCGAAGCGCTACTGCCTGATGACGCCGAACACGCAGACCGACCCCACCGAGGACGGTATCGGTCCGGGCTACTATCCGACGCTGACGTCCTCGTGCTCCACGAGCGACCCGCGCCAGATGTGGACCCGGAGCACCGCGACCGGGGTCAAGGCCACGAGCTGGACGATCCGGGACCACGCCGGGCGCTGCATCGGGGTGGGGGGCAGCAAGTACCTCTCGAAGTGGTCGGCGCTCGTGGTGTCGGCGTGCGACGGCTCGGCCGCGCAGAAGTGGAACGCGCCGCCGGACAGCGTCGAGGCGAAGGTCGGCGGCTACCTGGAGGAGAAGAGCTGATGGCGCAGCGCTGGGAGAGCAGGGCGTGACGTTCTTCGTCGTCGCCACCTGCGGGGCCCTGGGACTGGTCATCGGGTCGTTCCTCAACGTCGTCATCTGGCGCGTGCCGCGCGGGGAGTCGGTCGTGCAGCCACCGAGCGCGTGCCCGTCGTGCGGGCACGCCGTGCGGCCGCACGACAACGTCCCAGTGCTGTCGTGGCTGCTGCTACGCGGCCGGTGCCGTGACTGCGGCGCGTCGATCAGCGGGCGCTACCCGCTGGTCGAGGCCCTCACCGGGGTGCTGTTCGCGCTCACCGGCTGGTACGTCGGTCCGTCGTGGGACCTGCCTGCGTACCTGTACCTCGTCGCCATCGGTGTCGCGCTCGCCGCGATCGACATGGACGTGCACCGGCTCCCCGACGTCATCACGCTGCCGTCGTACCCCGTCGTCGCCGCGCTCCTCGCCGTCGGTGCCGCCCCCGACGGTGAATGGGGCGCGTACGGCCGTGCGCTGCTCTGCGGCCTGCTGCTGTTGGCGTTCTACCTCGTCCTCGTCCTCGTGTACCCGCGCGGCATGGGCCTGGGCGACGTCAAGCTCGCCGGGCTGCTCGGCATGTACCTCGGCTGGGTCGGGTGGGGTGCGTTCGCGGTCGGCGCGTTCGGCGCGTTCGTCGTCGGTGGGCTCTACTCGTCGGTCCTGCTCATGACCGGCCGCGCCGGTCGCAGGTCGAGCATCCCGTTCGGACCGTGGATGCTCGTCGGCACCGCGCTCGGCGTCGCCGTCGGGCAGCCGGTGTGGCAGGCCTATCTCGACGTGGTCGTCGGCGGCTGAGCCGGACGAGCTGGGGCGTAGGCCTCAAGCCGGAGACGCAGGGCGCCGATACCCCCTCCAGCGCCACGCGACGTGGCGCGCCACCGGAAGGGACGGGGACGTGGCCAAGACGCACGTGATCGGGCTCGACATCGGTTCCACCGCGGTTCGCGCGGCCCAGGTCGAGTTCGGGAGCAAGGGCGCCTCGCACCAGCGGCAGGCGACGCTCGTGCGCTACGGCGAGGTCGCGATCCCGCTCGGAGCCGTCCGCGACGGCGAGGTCGCAGAGCCCGAGATCGTCGCTCAGGCGCTCCAGACGCTGTGGTCGAGGGCGAAGTTCGACTCGAAGGACGTAGTCCTGGGCGTCGGCAACCAGCGCGTCGTCGTGCGCGACCTGGCGGTACCGGCAATGCCGCTCGCGCAGATCCGGGCGTCGCTGCCCTTCCAGGTGCAGGAGCTGCTCCCGATGTCGGTGGACGACGCGCTGCTCGACTTCCTGCCGACGGGCAGCGGTGTCGGGGAGCACGGTCCGGTCGTGCACGGTCTGCTCGTCGCGGCGGTTCGCCAGACGGTCAGTGCGAACGTGCTGTCGGCGGCGAGCGCCGGACTCTCGCCGACGATGGTCGACCTCAACGCGCTGGCACTGCTGCGTGCGATGTCGCGCGGGCAGCTGCGTGAGCACGTCGTGGCGCTGGTCGACATCGGTGCGCGCGTGACGAACGTCGTCATCGCGGCCAAGGGCGTCCCCACGTTCGTCCGCGTCCTCGCATCCGGCGGGCAGGACGTCACCGACGCGGTCGCCGCAGCGGCGGGCGTCTCGGCCCAGGAGGCGGAGGCTCTCAAGCGCAGCGTCGGCCTCGGGATGGGCGGACACTCGCAGCACCCAGACGTGCAGGAAGCCGTCGTCGCGGTCGTCCGCAACCTCGTCGAGGCCATCCGGAACACGTTCGCCTACTACGCCCAGAACAACCAGGGTCTCCCGCTCGAGGCGGTCGTGCTCACCGGTGGAGGAGGTCACCTATCCGGTCTCGGGCAGTACCTCGCCACGTCGGCTCGCGTCCCCGTGAGCTTCGGTGACCCGCTCGAGACCATGTCGGTCGCCAGGTCCGCCGGGGGCCGTGAAGCGTTTGCCGGGCGGGAGTCGCTCCTAGCGCTCCCGCTCGGCCTGGCCCAGGGAGTCGCAGCATGAGCCTGCTGACCGAACGTGTCCGGCGGTCCTCCGCCGGCGCCGCGCCCGCACCGGGCACCGTCTGGCCGCAGGTCAATCTGCTACCGCCCGAGATCAAGGCGGCGCAAGGTCTGCGCCACCTGCGACGCTGGCTCGTCGGCGTCGTGGGGCTCGTCGTGGTCGTGCTCGCCGGCGTCTACGCGCTGGCCGCCATGAGCCGGGGAGCGGCCGAGACGGAGCTCGCGCAGGCACGCGACCAGGCGACGAGCCTCGCCGCCGAGCAGCAGCAGTACGCGGCCGTCGTCCCCGTGCTCAGCGGGCTGCAGCGCACGAAGGAGGCGCGCGAGACGGCGGGCAGTACCGACGTGCTCTGGAAGGGCTACTTCGACGCCATCGCGGCGGTGCTTCCGCCGAACGTCAGCATCGACTCTGTCTCGGTCGTCCAGACGACCCCGATGGCCGTGGCCGGTGCACCCACCGAGGGAGCGGACCCGTTGGTGACGCCGGGGATCGCCACGCTCACGATCGCGGCGAAGGCGATCGGGCTTCCCGACGACGCGGCGTTCACCGACGCGCTCGGGACCGTCCCGGGTTTCTACGCGGCGCAGACGTCGACGTCGGTGATCGGCGTGACGGAGTCCGACGTCCCCGTCTATGCGATCTCGACGTCCGTGCAGGTCGACGAGGCCGCCTTCTCGGGACGCTTCGCGCCCGCCGACACTGCAGCAGCGGAGGAGTGACGTGAAGGACACCAAGAGCGGTCCGTGGATCGCCGGGGCCGTTGTCGTGAGCCTCCTGCTGGGCGTCGCCGCCTGGTTCCTCGCCATCTCGCCGACGATGACAGCCGCAGCGGAGACCCGGGCCGAAGCGGAGGCACAGGTCGCCCAGAACGACCTGACGCGGAACCGGCTCAACCACCTCAAGACCCAGTTCGAGCAGATCGACACGCTGAGGGCCGAGCTCGAGGGCCTGCGGCAGCAGATCCCGACCGACGCCGACCTCGCCGAGTACCGTCGTCAGGTCGCCGCGACGGCGGCGACGCACGGCGTGACGGTCGTGGCTCTCCAGACCTCGACGGCCACCCCCCTGGTCCAGCCCGCACCCGCCGTGGCCCCGTCGGACGCGGGCGCCGAGGGTGAGGTCCAGGAGCAGGCGCAGCAGCCGACCGACGCCGCATCGGCGGCGCCGACCGTCGGCCTGCACGCCCTGCCGGTGAGCATCGAGCTGCTCGGCACCTACCCCGCGGTCCTCGCGTTCCTGCAGGACCTGCAGCAGACGCAGCCGCGGATGATCGCCATCGCGTCGTTGAGCGCCTCCTCCACGGGCACGGCCGAGGCGGGGGCGGGCAAGCCCGCCACCGCTCCGGGCGACCTGGCTCTCGTCGTCACCGGGTACCTCTTCGCGCTGCCCGAGCCGGCGGACCCCGCGGCGACCCCGGACGGCCCCGCCGCGGAGCCCGCGCCGCTGCCGGTGCCGGACCCCGCCGCCAATCCCATGGTCCCGCTCGGCTGACGTCCCGCACCTCCGTCCCTTCACCTGGAGAGTGGAGAGCCGTGCCAGACCCCGACCTGCCTGCGCGGAGCTGGCAGCGCGCGTGGGACGTGCAGCGCGTGCATCACCCGCGCATCGGTCGCGCGCTGCAACAGGCGTGGCGGCGCCCCCTCGCGGTTCTCCTCCCGGTCGCCGCCGTCGTCAGCGCACTCGGCGTGGAGGACGTCCGACCGTACGACCTCTCGTGGTTCATCGACGGTGGACGCGTGCTCACGTCGAGCCGGGCCCTCGACGTCTTCGCCGACGAGGGCTTGCAGATGGGGCCCCTGTACCTCCTCCTCATCGGTGTGGTCGCCCGGGTCGCCGAGCTGGCAGGGCTTCCCGTCATGGCGCTCGTCGGTGCCGTCGTGGCGGTCGTCGTCGTGTGGTCCGCGGACGTGGTCGCGCGCCGGTGGGCGGCGCTCGGCGGCGCGTCGGCGCCGGCCGCCCGCTGGTCCGTCGGTGGTGCGCTCGTCGTGGGCGGGATCCTGCCTCAGGTCTCCGCGTCGGGCCACCAGGAGGAGGTACTCCTCGCCGTGGTCCTCGCCGCGGCGGCAGCGTCCGCGGCTACCGGTCGCCTCGGCCGGGTCGGTCTTCTTCTCGGTGTCGGCGCCGGTGTCAAGGCATGGGCGGTGCTCGGCGGACCGATCGTGCTGCACGGACGTTCCTGGCGTGCTGCGGCGTTGGGCGCGCTCACGGCTGTCGCCGGTGCGAGCGTGCTGTACGGGCCCTTTCTCCTGTTCGGCGACGTGCGGACCTTCGACTTCTCGTGGGGGATCGCGGGCGGCCCGTCGACGCTCGCCGCGCTCGGGGCCGGCCTGGGCCTCGACGACTGGGGTCTGCGGTGTCTCCAGGCGGGTGCAGCGGCCATCGCAGGCGCGTTCGTGGCTCTCCTACGCGGCGGTACCGCGCTGGCGGTCGTCGTCACCGTGGTCGCGGTGCGTCTCCTGCTCGAGCCGATCGCCTCGGTGTACTACCTTGCCCCGCTCGTGCTGCTCACCGTGCTCTGGAGCGCCACCAGCCCGGCACGTCCGGGGCCGGTGGCTCGCCTCGTCATCCTGGCGCTCGTGCCGTGCACGGTGCTCCACCACTACCTGGTGCCGACGACCGTGAGCAGGACGCTCGAGGCCCTGACGTGCGTCGCGGTCCTCGGCGCCGTGCTGCTGCTCGAGCGCCGGCGCGTGCGCGCGGCCGACGCGTCGCCGGAGCCGGCGCAGGCGGTGCCGTGACCGGCTCGGACGACGTGTCGCAGCTGAGCGCTTCCGCGGGTGCTGC
>JAEXEM010000429.1 GCA_023401045.1 Actinomycetes bacterium | reverse complement strand
GTGCGCCTCCGGGCCCACCGGTGCGCCGCCGCGCCACGGGGCGTCGGTGCTCGCCTTGCGCCCGGCGTGCGCGAGCTGGACCCCGGCGAGGGCGCCCTGCGCGTGGACGAGGTCGACGACCCGGCGGTGCGCCTCGACCTGCGCGTCGTCCCAGAGGCCGAGGTCGTAGGGAGTGATCCGGCCCTCGGCGACGACGGCGGTCGCCTCGACGACGACGAGCGCCGCCCCGCCGGCGGCCCGGGAGCCGTAGTGCTGGACGTGCCAGTCCGTCGGCGCCCCGGCCGACGGGCCGTCGGGAGCTGCGGAGTACTGGCACATCGGTGCCATCCACACCCGGTGCGGGAACGTCGTGCCGCGCAGCGTGAGCGGGGAGAAGAGGACCGAGGGCATGGCGGGGCCTTTCCGGGGACTGCGGAGGGGGTGCGGGGGGGACGGCGGTCAGGCCGGCGGGGTCGTACCCACCAGCGCGGGCAGGACGTGACGCGCGAGCAGCGGTGCGAGGTCGTCGGGCAGCTCCGTGGCCGGGTCGAGCCAGCGCAGCTCCTCGATCTCCGCCGCCGGGGCCGTCACCGTGACGGCCGGGTGCTCGAAGACCGTGCCGACCACCTCGTGGCCGGCCTCGTTGGCGGCGGGGGCGCGGAACGTGCCGAGCTCGCGCAGGCGCGACTCGTCGAGCAGGACCCCGATCTCCTCGTGCGCCTCGCGGACCGCGGTGCGGGCCGGGGTCTCGCCGGGCTCGGGCTTGCCGCCGGGCAGCATGAACCGGTGCGTGCCGCGCTTGCGGACGGTGAGGACCTCGCCGGAGGCGCGCCGGAGCACGACCGCGCTCACGTGGATGACGGTGGGGGGTGTCACGTCCGGGATCGTACGGCGCGGGGCTGGGGGCCCCTCGCCCGGTGCCGCGCCTACAGCGACGCGGCGAGGGCGTACGCGCTGTTGACGGCCTCCCCGACCTTCGCCGGGTCGACGCAGTCGCCGACGGCGTGCACGGGCAGACCGGTGCCCCTGAGCGCGTCGAGCAGGTCGGTGCGCGGGCGGCTGCCGAGGGCGAGGACGACGGTGTCGAACGGCAGCGTCACCGGCTCGTCCGGCCCCTGGGCGAGGACGCCGTCGTCGGTGATCGCCTGCACACGGGTCCCGGTGAGCAGCCGCACGCCGGCCTCGTCGAGGTCGCGCAGCAGCGTGATCCGGTTGACGAGGAGCATGTCCTGCGCGATCTCGGGGAGCATCTCGACGACCGTCACCTCGTGCCCGTCGTGCGCGAGCTCGAGCGCGGCGTCCGCCCCGGACAGGCCACCGCCGACCATGACGACGCGGTGGCCGACGTCGGCGCCCTGGTGGAAGCGCAGGACGTCGACGACGTCGTCACGGTGGCTGCCGGGCAGGGAGTCGGGGACGAGCTGGACCGACCCGGTGGCGACGACGACGGCGTCCGCGTCGCGCAGCTCGGGGGAGTCGGCGGTGACCCGGTGCCCGAGGTGGACGGTGACGGGCAGCTCGGCGAGCCGGCCCTCCCACCAGTCGACCATGCGCCGCAGCTCGCGCTTGAAGTCGGGCGTCGCGGCGGGCCACAGCACCCCGCCGGTGTGGTCGGCCTCGTCGTAGACGTCGACGCGGTGCCCGCGCGAGGCGGCGACCCGCGCCGCCTCGAGGCCGGCCGGACCGGCGCCGACGACGACGACGTGCTTGGGCTCCGTGGTCGGCTGCGGCAGGTGCGCCTCGAAGCCGACCTCCGGGTTGACCGCGCAGCCGATCGGCTGGCTCGCGAGGATGTTGCCCACGCAGAGCTGGTTGCAGCGGATGCACGGCCGTACCGCACCGGGCTGCCCGGCGGCCAGCCGGTCCGGCAGCTGCGGGTCGGCGATGAGCGCGCGGCCCATCCCGACGAAGTCGACCTCGCCGGCGGCGACGGCGCGGTCCCCGATCTCCGGCGTCATGTTGCCCGTCGCCAGGACGGGGACGCCGACGACGGCCTTGACCGCGGCCGCGCCCGGCAGCAGCGGGGCGTCACCCATGTAGTAGGGCGGGAAGATCCAGTCGACGGTCTCGAACGCGCCGTCGTCGACCATGAGGAGGTCGATGCCCGCGCCGGCGATGAGCGGCGCCATCTGGAGGGCCTCGTCCAGCCGGCGACCGCCGGGCATGTGGTGGTCGACGGTGAGACGGAACGTGATGGCCAGGCCGGGCGCCGCCTCCCGAGCGGCCGCGATGAGCTCGAGCGGGAACCGCAGCCGGTTCTCGAGCGAGCCGCCGTACCTGTCCGTGCGCTGGTTCCACTGGCTGCTCATGAACTGGTCGACGAGGTAACCGGTGTGCGAGTGGATGTCGACGGCGTCGAAGCCCGCCGCCGCCAGGCGCGCGACGGCCGGCCCGTAGTCGGCGACGAGCTGCTCGACCTCGCCCGTGCTCAGCTCACGGCACGCCAGCGTCGGGTCGGCGAGCCACGGCGTCGCCGAGGCGGACACCGGCACCGTGCCCCCCGGCTCCGGCGGGCCCACGCGCCCCGACCCCGGCGTGAGCTGGCCCGCGAGCAGCGCGCCCTCGGCGTGCACGGCGTCGGCGAGCCGCGCGAGGTCCGGGACGACCGCGTCGTCCTCGACCTTCGGCCAGCCCGGGTTGTCCTCGAACCGCGACGTCGTCGTCATCGTCCCGGTGATGATGAGGCCCACCCCGCCGGCGGCGCGGGCCGCGAAGTACGCGATCTCCCGCTCCTCGACGCGCCGGCCGAACCCGACGTGCATGGGTGGCATGACGATGCGGTTGCGGGTCTCCAGCGGGCCGATCCGGCCAGGGCTGAGCAGGTTGTCGAACACGGCGCCCCCTTGCGTCGACAGGTCTCTCGACGGTACGTCTGCGCCGGGTGGGTCACCACAGGGCGCGGCAGGGGTCGGTGTCGGTGCGCCCGTCGGAGAGCACCGTTGCCAGATGTCCTTATTCTTGGGACACCTGGCTCGGTCTTGCGGTCTGTCTCAAGAACAAGGACATCCGACCATGCTGTTCCGCACGCCGGATCTCACGCTCCGTGACGTCCAGGTGCTCGACGAGATCTCCGAGATGCGCGAGGAGCTCGCCGAGCACCTCCGCGTGCCGCGACGGTGGACCGGGCGCCTGCGTCGCACAGCGCTGGCGCGCGCCATCCAGGGGTCGAACAGCATCGAGGGCTACCACGTCGAGCTCGATGACGCCGACGCGGCGCTCGACGACGAGGAGCCGATGAGCGCCGACCAGCGGACGTTCGCCGAGATCCGTGGGTACCGGCAGGCGCTCGGCTACGTCCTGGCGATGGCGAGGGACGAGCACTTCACGCTCGACGTGTCGGCTCTGCGCTCGATGCACTTCATGATGCTCCAGCACGATCTCGGCAAGAGCCCCGGGCAGTACCGGCAGCGTGAGATCTTCGTCCACGACGAGCGCACCGAGCAGGTCGTGTACACCGGGCCGGATGCGTCGGACGTCCCCGCGCTCGTCGCGGAGCTCGTGGAGAGCCTTGCGGTGGACCGCGGTGCCGACCCCCTCGTCCAGGCGGCGATGGCGCACCTCGACCTCGTGATGATCCACCCCTTCCGCGACGGCAGCGGCCGGATGGCCCGGGCGCTGCAGACGCTCGTCCTCGCTCGCCGAGGCGTCGCGGAGCCGGAGTTCGCGAGCATCGAGGAGTGGCTCGGTGCCAACACGGACGACTACTACCGTGTCCTCGCCATCACCGGTCGCGGTCGGTGGGCGCCCGAGCGGGACGCAGCGCTGTGGGTGAGCTTCAACCTCCGCGCCCACCACATGCAGGCACAGACGCTGCGGCGCAGGCTCGCGCGCGCGCAGCGGACGTACGAGGTGCTCGACAACGTGCTGAGGGCCCGACGCATCCCGGACCGGGCACTGGATGCGCTCTACACCGCGCTGCTCGGTTTCCGCCTGCGACGCCCCACGTACGTCGAGCAGACCGGCGTCGACGAGCGGACGGCGAGCCGGGACCTGCGGGCGTTGAGCGAGGCCGGGCTGCTGCACGCGCTGGGTGAGACGAAGGGGCGTCACTACGTCGCCGGCGAGGCGCTGCGCGAGGTGGGGCGTGCACTCGGCCCGTCGGCGCCGCTCGAGGACCCGTACCCGTGGATGAAGGCCGAGCTCGTGCGCCTCGCCGCCGCCTCTGCGACCGGGGACACCGACGGGGTGCGTCGACCGTGGTGAGCCCGCGCGGTGCCGTCAGGGCCGCACGACGCGCCTCGCCCGGCGCAGGTTCGCCTCGAGGCGTGCGCGGTCCTGCCGGGCGTGGTCGTTCCACGCGGGGGTGAGGGGCGTGGTCCGCCAGGACTCGCGCAGCGGGCTGTTGTCGACGGTGTCGTACCCGAGCTGGTCGTAGAGCCGGGTGACGAACGCGACCGCGTCGGGGTGGTCGCTCGAGACCGACAGCGCGATCCGGTCGGGGGCTCCCGCGGGGCGCGCGCGGCCGAGGAGGTGGATCGCCTCGACGTGCGTGAACGCCTTGGCGAGCCTCGAGGTGGGCAGCTGCTGCTGGCGCAGCTCGTGCTCGGTGACGGCGCCGGAGTCGATCTGCGGGATGTGCCCGTCCCGCCAGACCATGTAGTTGTTCGTGTCGAGCACGATCTTGCCGGCGAGCTCGGCCACGGGCAGGGCGTCGTCGGGGTGGTACGGGAACGCGAGGACTGCGACGTCTCCCGCGGCGGCGGCCTCCCGGGCGTGCGCGGCCCGGGCCCGGGGCCCGAGCTCGGCGCCGCGCGCGCCGAGCGTGTGCGGGCCCCGGCGGTTGGCGAGGACCACCTCGTACCCGTGCGGGAGGAGCGCACGGGCGAGGTGGCTGCCGACCTCCCCGGTCCCGATGATCGCGATCGTCGTCATGGTGTCCTCGCTGTGTCGTCGGGGTGGGGGACGGAGGGGGCGTCAGTCGAGCACGGCGTACGCCTCGACCTCGACGAGCACGTCGGGCTCGAAGAGGTAGTCGACACCGATCGCGGACAGCGGCGGGAGCGGGTCCGGCAGGTCGAGCTCGGCGGCGACGTCCTCGATGCCCGCGACGAAGTCCGCGTACTTCTCCGGCTGCCAGTCGGTGACGAAGAAGCGCAGCCGCACGACGTCGGCGAACGTCGCGCCGGCGCCGGCCAGGCCGCGGGCGGTGCTGCGCAGGGCGTGCGCGAGCTGGCCCCGCAGGTCTCCCGGCGCGACCGGGCGGCCGTCGGCGTCACGCGCGATCTGCCCGGCGACGTGGACGTGCCGGGTCCCGGTCGCGACCGAGACGTGGTGGTAGGGCACCGGCTGGAACATGCCCTCGGGGGTGAGCAGCTGGACGGCCATGGTCGTTCTCCTTCGCAGGTCGGATGTGGTATCCGATGTCTACCTGGTGCCCCGAAGTGACTTCAACGAGACTAGGTGTCATGCAGGAGACCGCCGCCCCCACGCAGGTGACCCCCGAGCAGCGCGAGCTGCTCGACCAGACGCTCGACAAGTGGTCGCTCCAGGTCCTCGACGCCCTCTGCGAGCGACCTCGACGGTTCAACGAGCTGCGCCGCGCCGTACCGGCCACCCAGAAGTCGCTCACCGCGACGCTGCGTCGTCTCGAGCGCAACGGCATGGTCGAGCGCTTGGTCGTCAGCACGCGGCCCGTCGCCGTCGAGTACCGCATCAGCCCGCTCGGGCGGACCCTGCAGGACCTCGTCGACGCGCTGCTCGGCTGGAGCTCCACCCACCTGCCCGCGGTCCGCGAGGCCCGCGCGCGCTTCGACGACGCGGTGGAGGCTGACACGGGCCCCTGACCAGGGACGCCGTGACCTCGCCGGGACCGCGCCGTGACCCGGCCGGGACCGACCTGTGGCCCGAACGGGACCGTCGCGTGGCCGTCCCGTGCTGGTCGCGGCCGCCCTGGGCCGGGACGCTTCAGACCTCGACGAGGGGAGCGGTCACATGAGCGGTCGGTCGGTCACCACCCAGCGGGCGACGGCGCGAGGCGGGCCGCGACGGCGCTCGGTCCTCGCCGCCGTGGTCGCCGTCGTCGTCGCCGGCTCGCTCGGTGCCTGCTCCGCCGACGGTGCGGGCGACTCCTCCGGGGCGGTGCTGGCGTACGACGGTGCGCAGCCGGAGGAGTGGCGCGACGCGCCGACGGACCCGCAGGAGGAGTACGACGACTCCCCGGAGCAGCCGTTCCAGGACGTGACGACGAGCCCGCTGTCGACGTTCGCCTCGGACGTCGACACCGCGTCGTACAGCAACCTGCGCCGCCAGCTCCGTGAGGGCGTCGCCCCGCAGGGCGTGCGGATCGAGGAGCTCGTCAACTACTTCGACTACGACTACCCGGCCCCGGCGCGTGACGCGGCCGACCCGTTCACCGTGACGACCCAGGTGGCCGACGCCCCCTGGGCGCCCGGCCACCGGCTGGCGATGATCGGCGTGCAGGCCACCGACGTCCGGCCGACGACCCGTGGCAACAACATCGTGTTCCTGCTCGACGTCTCCGGGTCGATGGAGGACGAGAACAAGCTGCCGCTGCTGGCCCGGTCGTTCGAGCTCCTCGTCGAGCAGCTCGACGAGGACGACACCGTCTCGGTCGTCACGTACGCCGGGAGCGACCGGGTCCTCGCGGACTCCGTGCGCGGCGACGAGCGCGACCGGCTCGTCGGGATCCTGCGGGGGCTGCGCGCGGGCGGGTCCACCGGCGGGGCGTCCGGCCTGGAGACCGCGTACGAGCTCGCGACGAAGAACTTCGTCGAGGGCGGCAACAACCGGGTCGTGCTCGCGACCGACGGCGACTTCAACGTCGGCCCGTCGACGCCGGAGCAGCTGACGGACCTCATCGAGGAGCACGCCCGGTCCGGGGTCCACATCTCCGTGCTCGGCTTCGGCATGGGCAACCTCAAGGACCGCACGATGGAGGCCATCGCCGACCACGGCAACGGGAACTACGCGTACATCGACACCCTCGACGAGGCTCGCAAGGTCCTCGTCGACGAGTTCGACGCGACGATGTTCGTCGTCGCGCAGGACCTCAAGGTCCAGGTCGAGCTCAACCCCGCGACGGTCTCCCGGTACCGGCTGCTCGGGTACGACAACCGCCGCCTCGAGGACGAGGAGTTCGACGACGACACGAAGGACGCCGGCGACGTCGGCGCCGGGCACTCGGTCACCGCGTTCTACGAGCTCGTCCCCGCGGGCGAGGAGCCGCACGAGGACGAACTGGCCTACCAGGACGTCCGGGCCGGGGACTCGACCGACGTCTTCACGGTGCACGTCCGCTACAAGGAGCCGGGGAGCGAGCGGAGCACCGAGGTCGTCGTCCCCGTGGGTGCGGACGCCTACACCACGGAGCCGTCGGCGGACTTCCGGTTCGCGTCGGCCGTCGCCGAGTTCGGGCTCGTCGCCGCCGGGTCACGGCACGCCGACGGCGCCGACCCCGCCCGTGCGCGCGACCGCGCCCGCACCGCCCTCGGCGAGGACCCCTACGGGCTGCGCGCGGAGTTCGTCGGTCTCGTCGACCGGTACCTGCGGGTGACGAGGGCGTGAGGGGGTGGGCCCGGGCGGGGCGTCCCTACAGCGCGACGAGCCCGGTCCCGTGCCGCAGGGTCCGCGTGCCGGCCGAGCCGAAGTCCACCGTGACGGTGTCCCCGCGCACGTCGACGACCCGGCCGAGACCGTGCCCGTCGTGCGTCACCCGCTGGCCGGGGGAGAACCGGGACGTCGGCCGCGGCTCGGGCCGCGGGGCCGGGACGTCGCGCAGCCGCCGCGCCGGTGCCGGGTCGAGGGCGTCGAGGTAGGGCGAGCGTCGGGCCGGGCGGCCGCCGGAGTGGGTGGCCGCCCACGTGGCCACGAGGTGCCGGCGCGCACGGGTGATCGCGACGTACGCCAGCCGGCGCTCCTCGGCGAGCTCGGGCCCTGTCGTCGCGTACACCGACGGCAGCGACCCGGCGACGGCGCGCGCGAGCAGGCACGCCTCCCACTCCAGGCCCTTGGCCTTGTGGATCGTCGTCACGGTGACGGCGCCGCGGCCCGGGGGGACGTGGTCCTCGGCGGCGCGCCGGTCGAGGTCGGCCGAGAGCGCGGCGAGCGTGGGGTGCGGCGGCAGGGACGTCACGAGGGTGCGCAGTGCGTCGAGCGCGTCCCAGCGCTCGCGGGCCGCACCGGTGCCGTCCGGCGGGGAGTCCGGGGCGTACCCGGCGCGCTCCAGCGCCTCGTCGAGGACCGCCGTCGGGTCGTCGTCCGGGGAGCCGGCGGCGCGCGAGCGCAGCAGCGCGAGGACCTGCGCGACCTCGCGGCGGTCGAAGTAGGCCGACCCGTCGCCGGTGACGACGGCGACGCCCGCGTCGCGCAGCGCCGCGGTGAGTCGGACGGCCTGGGCGTTGAAGCGGTGGAGGACGGCGACCTCCTCGGCGGGCACGCCGTCGCGCAGCCAGCCGCGCACCGTCGCGACGACCTGCGCGTCCTCGCCGTCCTCGTCCTCGCACCGCACGACGACCGGGGCCGGCCCGTCGCCGAGCATGCCGACGAGCGGCGGTCCGGACGCCTCGGGGCGCCCGGCCATGAGCCGGTCCGCGGCCGCCACGACCTGCCGGGTCGAGCGGTAGTCCTGCACGAGGTCGACCGTGACCGCGTGCGGGTACCGCCGGGTGAACCCGCGCAGCAGGGACGGGTCGGCGCCCTTGAAGGCGTACACCGCCTGCCGCGGGTCACCGACGACCGTGACGTCGTCGCGGCCCCCGAGCCAGGCGTCGAGCAGCCGCTGCTGCGCGGGGTCGGTGTCCTGGTACTCGTCGACGACGAACGACGCGTACTGCCGTCGCACCGTCGTCGCGACCTCCTCGTGCTCCTCGAGCAGGCGGGCGCACGCGGCGAGCAGGTCGGCGAAGTCGAGGACGCCCGCGTCACGCTTGGCGGCCGTGTAGCGGCGCATCGCGGCGGCGACGGACGCGAGCGACATCCCGGGGCGGCGTCCGGCGTCCTTCGCGCGGGCCTCGTAGGCGTCGGGGTCGAGGTCCTGCGCGGCGGCCCAGGTGAGCTCGTTCGACAGGTCGGTGACGAGGGCGGCGTCGAGGTCACCGGGCGACGTGCGCAGCGTCGCCCCGAGCGCGGCGCGCAGGAACCGGTAGGACGCGCCTCGACCGTCGACGTCGAGCAGCACCGGCTGGTCGCCGGGCAGCCCCGTCGCGCGCCAGAAGTACCGGAGCTGGCGCAGCGCCGCGGCGTGGAACGTACGGGCCTGCACCGACCCCGCGCCGAGCCGCGCGAGCCGGTCCCGCATCTCACCGGCCGCCTTCGACGAGTGCGTCACCGCGAGCACGACGTCCGCCGGCACCGCACCCGTGAGGTGCTGGTACGCGATCCGGTGCGTGATCGTGCGCGTCTTGCCCGTCCCCGCGCCCGCCACGACCCGCACGGGCCCGGGTGCGGCGGCGACCGCCGTCCGTTGCTGCTCGTCGAGGCCCGCGAGGACCTGCTCCGCCGTCGCGGTGCCCACTGCGTGCTCCTCCCGGTCGCCGGCCGACGCACCATCGTGCCGGGTCCGGCGGCCAGGCCCGGTGCCCGTCGACCGTCACGTGCGTCACGGGCGTCCGCCAAGGTGGGTGGGAGGCGCCCGGCGGACCGGAGCGGACCTGTCACCGCCCGTGCGGGGCCGGCACGGGTCCTGCCGTGCGGAGCTCAGGTG
>JAEXEM010000426.1 GCA_023401045.1 Actinomycetes bacterium | reverse complement strand
GAGGTGGGGGTCGCGCGGCACGTCCTTCGCCGCGCGGCACCCGCCGGAGGTCAGGGTGGCGTCGTGCCCGACCCGTGGGTCCGAGGGCTCGGCGGCGCGCTGCCCCGCCTGCCCTTCCTCCGCGCGGCGGCGGGCCCCCGCCCCGGGCGGGGGGCCCCCCCTCCCGCGGAGGAAGGGCAGGCGGGTCAGCGCGCCGCCGAGCCCTCGGACCCACGGGTCGGGCACGACGCCACCCTGACCTCCGGCGGGTGCCGCGCGGCGAAGGACGTGCCGCGCGACCCCCACCTCCGCTCAGCGCGCCGCCGAGCCCTCCTGGTAGTCGCTGTCGGAGGGCTTCACCCACGCGAAGAGCTTGCGCAGCTCGCGGCCGACGGGCTCGATCGGGTGGTTCTGGCCCTTCTCGCGCAGGGCCTGGAACTCCGGGGCGCCCGCGTCCTGGTCGGCGATGAAGCGGCGCGCGAACTCGCCGTTCTGGATGTCCGCGAGGACGGCCTGCATGTTCGCCTTGACCTCGGGCGTGATGACGCGCGGGCCGGAGACGTAGTCGCCGTACTCCGCGGTGTCGGAGACCGACCAGCGCTGCTTGGTGATGCCGCCCTCGAAGATGAGGTCGACGATGAGCTTGAGCTCGTGCAGCACCTCGAAGTACGCGACCTCGGGCTGGTAGCCCGCCTCGGTGAGCGTCTCGAAGCCGTACTGGATGAGCTGCGAGACACCGCCGCAGAGGACGGCCTGCTCACCGAACAGGTCGGTCTCGGTCTCCTCGGTGAAGGTCGTCTTGATGCCGGCGGCACGCAGGCCGCCGATCGCCTTCGCGTACGACAGCGCGAGGTCCCACGCCTGGCCCGACGCGTCCTGCTCGACCGCGACGATGACCGGCACGCCGCGCCCGTCGACGTACTCGCGACGCACGAGGTGACCCGGGCCCTTGGGGGCGACCATGAGGACGTCGTGGTCCGCGGCCGGCTTGATGTAGCCGAAGCGGATGTTGAAGCCGTGCCCGAAGACGAGCGCCGCGCCCTCCTTGAGGTTCGGCTCGATCTCGTCGCGGTAGACGATCCGCTGCACCTGGTCCGGCGCGAGGATGACGACGACGTCGGCACCGGCGACGGCCTCGGCCACGGTCGCGACCTTGAGGCCCTCGTTCTCCGCCTTCGCGCGCGACGCGGAGCCCTCGCGCAGGCCGACGGTGACGTCGACGCCCGAGTCGCGCAGGTTGAGCGAGTGCGCGTGCCCCTGGCTGCCGTAGCCGATGACGGCGACCTTCTTGGACTGGATGAGCGACAGGTCGGCGTCGTCGTCGTAGAACAGCTCAGCCACGGTGGATCTCCTCGGTGTGTGTCGTACGGGGGGTGGTCTTGGAGGGTCAGGCCGACCGGCCGACGCGCTCGAGCGCGCGGTCGGTGATGGACCGCGAGCCGCGGCCGATGGCGACCGTGCCGGACTGCACGATCTCACGGATGCCGAACGGCTCGAGGGCCGCCAGCAGGGCGTCGAGCTTGCCCGGGCCGCCCGTCGCCTCGATGACGACGGTGTCCGGCACGACGTCGACGACGTGCGCGCGGAACAGCTGGACGACCTCGAGCACGCTGGTGCGCTGCGAGACGTCGGCCTTCACCTTGACGAGCAGCAGCTCGCGCTGGACGGACGCGGCGTCCTCGAGCTCGACGATCTTGATGACGTTGACGAGCTTGTTGAGCTGCTTCGTCACCTGCTCCAGCGGCAGGGCGTCGACGTCGACGACGACCGTGATGCGGCTGATCTCCTCGTGCTCGGTCGGTCCGACCGCCAGCGAGTGGATGTTGAAGGAGCGTCGGGCGAAGAGCCCGGCGACGCGCGTGAGCACGCCGGGCTTGTTCTCGACGAGGACGGACAGGGTGTGGCGGGTCATCGCTCGTGTTCCTCTCAGTCCTCGCGGTCCCACGCGGGGCTGATGCCGCGCGCGTACTGGATGTCGTCGTTGCTCACGCCGGCGGCGACCATCGGCCACACCATCGCGTCGCGCGAGACGGTGAAGTCGACGACGACGGGACGGTCGTCGATCTCGAGCGCCCGCTTGATCGTCGCGTCGACGTCCGCCTTGGTCTCGCAGCGCAGGCCCACGGCCCCGTAGGCGTCGGCGAGCTTGACGAAGTCGGGGACCCGCGCGGTGCCGTGGCCGGTGTGGAGGTCGGTGTTGGAGTAGCGCGACTCGTAGAACAGCGTCTGCCACTGCCGGACCATGCCGAGCGAGCTGTTGTTCACCACCGCGACCTTGATGGGGATCTCGTTGATCGTGCAGGTGGCGAGCTCCTGGTTGGTCATCTGGAAGCAGCCGTCGCCGTCGATCGCCCACACGGTGCGCGACGGGTCGCCGACCTTGGCCCCCATGGCCGCCGGCACGGCGAAGCCCATCGTGCCCAGACCGCCGGAGTTCACCCAGGCGCCGGGGCGCTCGTACTTGATGAACTGCGCCGCCCACATCTGGTGCTGCCCCACACCCGCGACGTAGATCGCCTCCGGTCCGGTGATCTCCCCGATCCGGGAGATGACGTGCTGCGGCGCGAGGTGGCCGTCGGACGGCTCGTCGTAGCCGAGCGGGAACGTCTCGCGCCACGCGTCGAGCTGGCGCCACCACGCCTCGAGGTCCGGCTTGCCGTGGTGGGCGTGCTCGCGCTCGAGCTCGGGCAGCAGGTCGGCGATGACCTCACGCAGGTCGCCGACGATCGGCACGTCGGCACGCTTGTTCTTGCCGATCTCCGCCGGGTCGATGTCCGCGTGGACGACCGCGGCGTTCGGCGCGAACGACGACAGCAGACCGGTGACGCGGTCGTCGAACCGCGCACCGAGCGCGACGACGAGGTCCGCCTTCTGCAGCGCCGCGACCGCGGCGACCGTGCCGTGCATGCCGGGCATGCCGAGGTGCTGCGGGTGGGAGTCGGGCAGGGCGCCACGGGCCATGAGCGTCGTGACGACCGGTGCGCCCGAGGCGTCGGTGAGCCGGCGCAGCAGGTCCGACGCGCCGGCGCGGATGACGCCGCCGCCGACGTAGAGCACCGGACGGCGCGAGGTCGCGAGGAGGCGCGCCGCCTCACGGATCTGCTTGGCGTGCGGCTTCGTCACCGGGTGGTAGCCCGGCAGGGCGATGTCCTGCGGCCACGAGAAGGTCGTGCGCGCCTGCATGGCGGACTTCGCGATGTCGACGAGGACGGGGCCGGGGCGGCCGCTCGCGGCGATGTGGAAGGCCTCGGCGATCGTCCGCGGGATGTCGTCCGGGTCCGTCACGAGGTAGTTGTGCTTGGTGATCGGCAGCGTGATGCCGACGATGTCGGCCTCCTGGAACGCGTCCGTGCCGATCATCGACGCCCCGACCTGGCCGGTGATCGCCACCATCGGCACGGAGTCCATGTTGGCGTCGGCGATGGCGGTGACGAGGTTCGTCGCGCCCGGGCCGGACGTCGCCATGGTGACGCCGACCTTGCCGGAGGAGTACGCGTAGCCGGCGGCCGCGTGGCCCCCGCCCTGCTCGTGGCGCACGAGGATGTGCCGCAGCCGGGTGGAGTCCATGAGCGGGTCGTAGGTCGGCAGGATCGCGCCGCCCGGGATGCCGAAGACGACCTCGACCCCGGCCTCCTCGAGCGAGCGGACGATCGACTGCGCGCCGGTGACCTCCTCGGGTGCGACGCGCGCCTGCGGCGCGTCGACCGGCTGCGGCAGCGCGTCGGCCGGACGCACGGGGCGCACGGTCGTGCGCGGCGGTGCGGGATGGGGACCCTGGACCATCGTCATCTCCTGCGGGTGGAGTGCGGGGTGCTCGTCATGTCCGGTGCGGGAGCCCGGACCACGCCGGGCACGAAAAAGCCCCTCGACCCGGGCACCGGGATGGACGAGGGGCAGCGCGCGCGACGAACGACCTGTGCGGTGGCGTCAGCCGGCGCGCTCAGGAAGTACTACGAGGATCATCTGCACGGTCGAGACCATACGCCTCCGTGCTGCGTCTGTCACATCCCTCGGGGCTAGTCTCACATCGCGGTTCACCTGTCCGCGAGCTGGACAGATGAGCACGTCACGCGACGTCACGCAGCCGGAAGGACGCCCACCCGGCGGCGAGGCAGACGAGGGCGAGAGCACCACCGACGAGCGCCCCCTGGCCCGCGCCCACGACGTGCTCGACGTAGGTGCAGACCTCCCCCGTCGCGGTCGCCGGGTCGGGGCGGCAGGCCGGCACGACGTACGTCGCCCAGCCGTCGGTCCACGCCCGGAGGTTGGTCGAGAGCGGGACCCAGCGTGCGGCCGGCACGAGGAGCGGCAGGGTGCTCTCGACGGCCGCCACCCACCACACCGCCAGGCCCGTGACGGCGGCTCCGTGGCGGACCGCGAACGCGAGGCCCGTGC
>JAEXEM010000418.1 GCA_023401045.1 Actinomycetes bacterium | reverse complement strand
CTGCGCCTCGGGGTGCGCGGGGTGGGTGTTCCCGAGGGCCGTGGTGGCGCCGGTGACGGCGAGCAGCCGACGACGGGCCGGCCCGTCGTCGGCGAGGACGTCCGCGAGCAGCCCGCTCAGCCCGTCGTCGCGCCGGACGGACCCGGCGACCTTCGCGAGCGCGAGCAGCGTCTCGTCGGGGTCGCCGACGTCGCCGAGCGCCGGGACGAGGCGCTCACCCGCGTCGGGTGCGACGGCCTCGAGCGCGGCGTCGGCGAGCAGGCGCTCGGCGCGCGGGACGTCCGCGACACCGGCACGGGTGAGCCGCGTGGCGAGAGACGCCTCGCGCCCGGTCGACATCATGCTCAGACCAGCGGCAGGAACCGCTGCAGCTCGTACGGCGTCACCTGGGCGCGGTACTCGTCCCACTCCTGCCGCTTGTTCCGCAGGAAGTAGTCGAAGACGTGCTCGCCGAGCGTCTCGGCGACGAGCTCGGAGCGCTCCATCACCTGGATCGCGGCCTCGAGCGACGTCGGCAGCGGCTCGATGCCGAGCGCCTTGCGCTCGGCGTCGGTGAGCTCCCACACGTCGTCGTCGGCGCCCTCGGGGAGCTCGTAGCCCTCCTCGATGCCCTTGAGACCGGCGGCCAGCAGGACGGCGAAGGCGAGGTACGGGTTCGTGGCGGAGTCGACGGCGCGGTACTCGACGCGGCTCGAGTTGCCCTTGCCGGGCTTGTACATCGGCACGCGGACGAGGGCCGAGCGGTTGTTGTGGCCCCAGCAGATGAAGCTCGGCGCCTCGGCGCCGCCCCACAGCCGCTTGTAGGAGTTGACGAACTGGTTCGTCACCGCGGTGATCTCCGCGGCGTGCGTGAGCAGGCCGGCGATGAACGAGCGCGCGACCTTCGACAGCTCGAGGTCGGCGCCGGGCTCGTGGAACGCGTTGCGGTCGCCCTCGAAGAGCGAGAGGTGCGTGTGCATGCCCGAGCCGGGCTTGTCGGCCAGCGGCTTGGGCATGAAGGAGGCGAAGACGCCCTGCTCGAGCGCGACCTCCTTGACGACCGTGCGGAACGTCATGATGTTGTCCGCCGTCGTCAGCGCGTCGGCGTACCGCAGGTCGATCTCGTTCTGGCCCGGGCCGGCCTCGTGGTGGGAGAACTCGACCGAGATGCCCATGGACTCGAGCATGGTGATCGCGGCGCGCCGGAAGTCGTGCGCCGTGCCGCGCGGCACGTGGTCGAAGTACCCGCCCTGGTCGACCGGGACGAGCGGGCGCGACGGGTCGGCGGGCGCGTCGAAGAGGTAGAACTCGACCTCGGGGTGCGTGTAGAAGGTGAACCCGCGGTCGCTGGCGCGGTCGAGCGCGCGCTTGAGCACGTACCGCGAGTCCGCGAGGGACGGCTGGCCGTCCGGCGTCAGCAGGTCGCAGAACATGCGGGCGGTGCCGTGCCGCTCACCGCGCCAGGGCAGGATCTGGAACGTCGACGGGTCCGGCTTGGCGATCATGTCGGCCTCGTACACGCGCGTGAGGCCCTCGATGGAGCTGCCGTCGAACCCGATGCCCTCGCTGAAGGCCTGCTCGAGCTCGGCGGGTGCGACCGCGACCGACTTGAGCATCCCCAGCACGTCCGTGAACCACAGACGGATGAAGCGGATGTCCCGCTCCTCGACGGTCCGGAGGACGAACTCCTGCTGCCTGTCCATGCGGTACATCCTGCCTGATGCGGACGCGTGGGCGGGTGCACGTCCCACACCTGGCCGAACGCGCCGCGCCCGGCGCCGGTCAGCGGGCCCCCTCGGCGCGCGACTAGGCTCGCGGGCATGTCGACCAGCGATGCCCCGGCACCCCGCCGCGTGCGGGTCCACCACCTGCAGGCGGCGAAGGACCGCGGCGAGCGGATCACGATGCTCACCGCCTACGACGCCCTCACCGCGCGGCTGTTCGACGACGCGGGCATCGACATGCTCCTCGTCGGCGACTCCATCGGGAACACGATGCACGGGTACGCGACGACGCTGCCCGTCACCCTCGACGAGATCGTCGTCGCCGCGCGGGCGGTGGCCGGCGCGGCGCGCCGGGCCTTCGTCGTCGCCGACCTGCCGTTCGGGACGTACGAGGCCGGCCCGGAGCAGGCGCTCGCCTCCGCGGTACGCGTGATGAAGGAGACCGGCGTCGCGGCCGTCAAGCTCGAGGGCGGCCAGCGCTCGGTGGCGCAGATCCACGCCCTCACCGCGGCCGGCATCCCGGTCGTCGCGCACCTCGGGTACACGCCGCAGTCGGAGAACGCGCTCGGCGGGCCGCGGGTGCAGGGACGCGGGGCCACCGCGGACCGGCTCGCGGAGGACGCGGTGGCCGTCACGGAGGCCGGTGCGGTCGCCATCGTCCTCGAGATGGTGCCCGCGGCGGTCGCCGCGCGGATCACCGAGGTCGTGCGCGTGCCGACCATCGGCATCGGCGCGGGCTCGGCGTGCGACGGCCAGGTGCTCGTGTGGACCGACATGGCCGGCATGGGCGACTGGTCTCCGCGGTTCGCCAAGCGCTACGCGGAGATCGGCCAGGCGCTCACGGCCGCCGCGCGCGAGTACGCCGAGGAGGTGCGCTCCGGCGCGTTCCCGGCGGCGTCGCACGCCTTCGAGGACTGACCCGTCGCACGACCTGGCGGCCGGCCCGGGACCGGTCGGCGGCCCGGCCGGCCCGCGCCGAGGGGCTCAGGCGTCCTCGGCGTCCTGCGCGTCCCAGGCCTCGGTGCGGCTGCGTGCGGTCTCGAGGGCCTTGAGCGCGGCCTCGCGCGTCGGGTAGGGGCCCATGACCTGGGACCAGTCGCTCACCCTGCCCTCCTCGACCTCGTGCGTACGGGTGTTGAAGTAGTACTCCGGCACGTCACCGCCTCCTGCTCCGCGGGCCGGGTGGCACCGCCCCTACGTAGACTGCCAGGCATGGCCCCCGTCCACTCGCGCAGCGTCCTCTCCCCGGGTCGGGTCAGCCCTCGTCGGGCCGTCCCCGCGCACATCGCGCGTCCCGAGTACGTCGGGCGCGCCGCACCGACGCCGTGGCACGGACCGGACGTCCTCGACGCCGGGACGATCGAGCGCGTCCGGGTCGCCGCCCGCCTCGCGGCACAGGCGCTGCAGGAGGTCGGCCGGCACGTCGCCCCCGGGGTGACGACCGACGAGCTCGACGCCATCGGCCACGAGTTCCTCGTCTCGCACGACGCGTACCCGTCGACGCTCGGGTACCGCGGCTTCCCCAAGTCGCTGTGCACGTCGGTCAACGAGGTCATCTGCCACGGCATCCCGGACTCGACCGTCGTCGAGGACGGTGACATCGTCAACATCGACGTCACGGCGTACGTCGACGGCGTCCACGGCGACACCAACGCGACGTTCCTCGCCGGGGACGTCGACGAGGAGTCCCGGCTGCTCGTCGAGCGCACCCGCGAGGCGCTCGAGCGCGGCATCAAGGCGGTGCGCCCGGGCCGGGAGATCAACGTCATCGGCCGCGTCATCGAGAAGTACGCCGCGCGGTTCGGGTACGGGGTCGTCCGGGACTTCACCGGGCACGGCGTCGGGCCGGCGTTCCACACCGGGCTCGTCGTGCCGCACTACGACGCGGCACCGGCGTACGACACCGTCATCGAGCCGGGCATGGTCTTCACCATCGAGCCGATGCTCGACCTCGGCACCGCCGACTGGGAGATGTGGGACGACGGCTGGACGGTCGTCACCGCGGACCGCAGCCGGTCGGCGCAGTTCGAGCACACGCTGCTCGTCACCGACACGGGGGCGGAGATCCTCACCCTGCCGTGACCGACGCACGTACGAGAGGGGCACCGATGACGGGGACCGCGTTCGGTGTGGACATCGGCGGATCGGGCATCAAGGGCGCCCCCGTCGACCTGACGACGGGTGAGTTCGCGGCGGAGCGCGTGCGGATCCCCACGCCGCAGCCGTCGACACCCGAGGCGGTCGCGGCCACGGTCGCCGAGGTCGTCGGCTCGTTCGACCTCGCCCCCGACGTCCCGGTCGGCGTGACGTTCCCGGCGGTCATCCTCCACGGCGTGGCGCAGTCCGCCGCGAACGTCGACGACGCGTGGATCGGCACGGACGTCGAGAAGGTCGTCGCCGACGCGTCCGGGCGGCGGGTGGTGGCCGTCAACGACGCCGACGCCGCCGGGTACGCCGAGGTGGTCTACGGCGCGGCGAAGGACGTCCCGGGCGTCGTCCTCGTCGTCACCCTGGGCACCGGCATCGGGTCGGCGCTCGTCGTGGACGGCACGCTCGTGCCGAACACCGAGCTCGGCCACCTCGAGATCGACGGTCACGACGCGGAGAGCCGGGCGTCCGACGCGGCCCGCGAGCGCGACGACCTGTCGTTCGAGAAGTGGGCGAGGCGGCTGCAGCGCTACTTCACCGTCGTCGAGAACCTCTTCTGGCCGGACCTCATCGTCGTCGGCGGCGGGGTGAGCAAGAAGCACGAGAAGTTCCTGCCGCTGCTCGACCTGCGGACCCCGATCGTGCCGGCGGCCCTGCGGAACGCGGCGGGGATCGTCGGCGCGGCCCGGCTCGCCGCGCGCCGCACGGGCGACTGACCCCGCCGAGCACAGGACCTGCACAGGCCCCGCCGGGGACCCGCCCGCGCACGGGGCGCGCGCCGGCACCCACGCACGCTGGGATGGGCACGTGCTCCTGCGTCTGCGACTCGCGCTCCCCCGCACCGACGCGCGCGAGCTCACGGTGGTCGAGGAGCGGATCGACGCGTGGGCACGTGCTCGCCTGGCACGGCTGCACGGGCAGCGGTGGCGTGCCGGGCTCGTCGAGGCGGTCGTGTTCGTCCTCAAGCAGGGCTGGGCGTGCCTGTTCGGCGGCCTCCTGCTCGCGGTGCTGCTCGCCGCCCGGTTCTGGTACCCCGAGGGCGTCCCGCTGGTCCGTGACGACGCGCTCACCCTCGCGGCGGTGGCGATCCAGGTCGGCATGCTCGCCTCGCGGCTCGAGACGCCGCGGGAGATGCGTGTCGTCCTGCTCTTCCATGTCGTCGGTACGGTCATGGAGCTCTTCAAGACCGACGTCGGCTCGTGGTCGTACGCCGCGGACGGCGTGCTGCGCCTCGGCGGGGTGCCGCTGTTCTCGGGGTTCATGTACGGCGCGGTCGGCTCGTACCTCGTGCGCGTCGTGCGGATCTTCGACCTGCGGTTCGACCGGTACCCGCGCCGGCTGCTGACGGCGCTGGTCGCGGCAGGGATCTACGTCAACTTCTTCACCCACCACTGGGTCGCCGACGCGCGGTGGCTGCTGCTCGGTGCGGTGGTCGTGGTCTACGGCCGCACCGTCATGCACGTCCGGGTCCACGCGGTGCGGCTGCGGATGCCGGTGCTCCTCGCGTTCGCGCTCGTGGCGACGTTCATCTGGGTGGCCGAGAACGTCGCGACGTTCGCCGGCGCCTGGCTCTACCCGTCGCAGGCGGACGGCTGGCACGTGGTGGCGGGCGCCAAGCTCGTCTCGTGGTTCCTGCTCATGATCGTCTCGGTCGTGCTCGTCACATGGGTGCACCCGCCGCGGCCGCCGGACGGGCGGCCCGCCGGCCCCGACGCGGGCTCCGAGGCCCGGACGCTCAGGCGCGCGCGTCCGCGCGTCGGCGTGCGGCTGCGCGCTGCAGCCCGAGCACGAGCCGGAACAGCGTCTCGCGGGTCCGCTCGCTGAGCCCGAGGAGCTCACAGCCGTAGCGCCACTCGTGCCGACCCTCCTCGATGCGCAGCACCCGGGCGACGAGGTCGACGTCGTCCCCGTCCGTGGGCATCGTGAACCGCACGACGTCGCCGTGCTCGAGGCGTCTGCCGGTGACGAAGCGGACCCCCGTCGCGCTGATGTCGACGACGGTGACGGGGAGCGACCCACCGCTGTCGAGCCGGCCGGCGCAGTCGACGCGGTAGTAGGCGCGCGCGGCCGACCGGCGCTGGTCCGGCATCGAGCGCTCGAGCACGACGACGCCGACCGTGTCCCCGTCGAGGTCGCCCAGCAGGCCGACGTAGCGGCACACGCCCCGCACCGGGTCGAGCACGGTGACCCGCACCTCGTCGCCGAGCCCGCGCCCCTCGAGGGACTCGTCGGTGGTGACCGTGAGCATCTCGCCCTCGTACGCCACCACGTGACCGTCGACGTCCCCGACCTTCGTCGACAGACGACATGCCGCCAGCTCGTGCACCGATCACCCCTTCGCCCCCGGCCCTGCCCCGGCCCCGCGTGCCGGACACCCGTCCAGGTCGTATCGGCAGCCCGCCGCCGCGCCGGTACGGCCGAACGGGGGTCATGGGCGTGGTGCGAGGGTGACGAGCGCGGACTTGTCCGGCTTGCCGCTCGGCGCGAGGGGCACCGCGTCGAGGAACGTCACCGTGCGCGGCTCCGCGGCCGGGCCGAGCCGCTCGACGACCCGGGCCCGCAGCGCGGCGACGTCGGGCGCCGCGCCCGGTGCCGGGA
>JAEXEM010000377.1 GCA_023401045.1 Actinomycetes bacterium | reverse complement strand
GCCCTGCACGACGGGCTGCGTCGTACGGCGGTCGCGCTGCTCGACGCCGGCATCCCGTTCGCGCTCGTCGGCGGGTACGCGGCGTGGGCGCGCGGCGCGCCCGAACCGAGCCACGACGCGGACTTCGCCGTCGCGGAGGCGGACGTCGAGGCCGCGCGCCAGGCCCTCGCCGACGCCGGGCTGGACGTGCAGCAGCCGGCGGAGAACTGGCTGTTCAAGGCGTACCACCACGGCCAGCTGGTCGACGTCATCTTCCGGATGGTCGGTGAGCCGGTGACCCACGAGCAGCTCGCGCAGGCCGACGAGCTCGAGGTGCTCGCGGTGCGCATGCCGGTCCTGCCGGCGACGGACATCATCTCGGCGAAGATGCGCGTGCTCGGCGAGCACTACTGCGACTTCACGTGGCTGCTGCCGATGGCACGCGCGCTGCGCGAGCAGATCGACTGGGAGCGGGTGCGCTCCGAGGTCGCGGCGCAGCCGTACGCCCGCGCCTTCCTCTACCTCGCCGACGAGCTCGGCCTCACGGGCCAGGGGCCGGGGCGGCTGCCCGCCGCCCCGGGACGCAGCGGCCCGGGCGCCGAGGAGTGAGCCCGCGGCGCCCGTGAGGTGACGACCGCCGCGGCGGCTCAGGACGTGGGTCCGGCCATGAGCCGGCGCACGTCACCGAGGTGCGCGGCCATCGCCGCGCGGGCGGCGTCCGCGTCGTGGGACTCGATGGCGAGGTAGATCGCCCGGTGGCCGTCGTGCGACGTGCGGCGGCCGGCCACCTGGGCGTGCGAGCGCCGGCGCACCTCCATCGTCCAGTCGGTGACGAGGGCGAGCAGCGTCGTGAGCAGGGGGTTGCCGGCCGCCTGCGCGACGAGCCGGTGGAACTCGGTGTCGCAGCGCAGCGACTCCTCGGGGGTGAGGCGCGCGGACGTGCGCTCGAGCACCTCCCGCAGCTGGAGGAGGTTGGCGGGGGTGGCGCGCTCGGCGGCGAGCCCGGCGACGGACGGCTCGACGATGCTGCGCAGCTCGGCGGCGTCGTTGACCTCGCGACCGTCGCCGGACATGTCCCGCAGCGCGAGCTCGGCGTCCGACGGGGCGACGACGACGGTCCCTCGACCCGGGCGACGCTCGATGAGGTGCTTGGCCTCGAGCTCGTGCATCGCCTCGCGCAGCGTCGCGCGGGACACCGAGAGCGACGCGGCGAGGTCGCGCTCGGAGGGCAGGCGCTCACCCGCGGCGATGGCACCCGTGGCGATGAGGCGCTCGAGGTGGGCGGCGAGCACGACCGGCATGCTCTCCGTTCGCCGCCCCAGCGGGGGGATGTCGACGGTGCTCACGGCGCCTCCTCGGGGCCTGGTCTGCGGAACGTACCACGAGGTCAGCGGCACGTGGCCAGACCATCAGACCGTCTGTTTCCAGCGCGTGAAGTTGTCGTAACAGTCTCTCGACATGGAGCAATCGGGGCTTCCGAGGGTCGTAGCGTCGGCGCCAGTTGGTCAGACCATCTGACCGGCTTCGACGCATCGCGGCCCCCCACCGAGAGGACACCCCCATGTCGACGACCCGCCGTGCCGCCGCCCCCGCGGCCGCTCTGCTCCTCGTTCTCGCCGCCTGCACCTCGACGGCCGACGCCGACGAGGCCACCGCCGACGGCCCCTGGGCCGAGCTCGCCGCCTCCGCCGCGTGCGAGGACCTGCGCGAGACCTACCCCGACCTCGTGGGCACGACGCAGACGAACGCGATCAACCCCCACACGCCGGGCTACGAGATCATCGACCCGCAGAACCCGTCGCAGTACATCGGATTCGACATCGACCTCGGCGAGGCGATCGGCGCGTGCCTCGGCTTCGGCGTCGACTACGTCGCGGTCGGGTTCTCCGAGCTCATCCCGACGGTCGCGAGCGGTCAGGCCGACTGGATCCTGTCGAACCTCTACGCCACCGAGGAGCGCGCCGCCGGCGGCGTCGACTTCGTCAGCTACTCGAAGGTCTTCGACGGCGTCCTCGTGCCGACCGGCAACCCCGAGGGCATCACCGGCATCGACACCTCGATCTGCGGGCTGACGATCGCCCTCAACAAGGGCTACGTCGAGGTCCCGCTCGTCGAGGCGATGGGCCCCGAGTGCGAGGCGGCCGGCCTGCCGAAGCCGGAGCTCGCGCTCTTCGACTCCTCCGCCGACTGCGTCCAGGCGATCCTCGCCGGACGTGCGGACGCGTACATGAACGACGTCAACACGGTCAACCGGTTCATCGCCGAGCACCCCGGCAAGCTCGACTCCGCCGAGACGGTCATGCTCGACTACGAGATCGGGATCGGCGTCCTCCAGGGCGAGCACGAGTTCCGTGACGCCGTCGTCGGGGCACTGACGGTCATCCAGGACACGGGCCTGCAGACCGAGCTCGCCGAGAAGTGGGAGCTCGACGCGAACGCCCTGGCCGAGCCCACCGTGCTCTCGGTCGGCTGAGGGCAGGGGCCCACGACATGACGGACTTCCTCCACTACCTCACGCTGCCCTACCTGCTGCAGGGCATGACGTTCACGCTCCAGCTGCTGGCGGGCGGGTTCTTCGGCGGCCTGCTCATCGGCTCGCTCCTCGCGGGGATGCTGCTCTCGCGGCACCGCGCGGTGCGGGCCGTGGCCCGGGCCTACACGACCCTCTACCGGGGCACCCCGCTCATCCTCCAGCTCGTGTTCGTCTTCACCGTCCTGCCGCACGCCGGGATCGTCCTCGCACCGGTCGTCGCCGGTGCGGTCGCGCTGGCGATGAACGAGGCGACGTTCTTCGCCGAGATCATCCGCTCCGCGGTCCGCGAGGTCCCGGACGGTCAGCGCCGGGCGGGCCGGGCCCTCGGCCTGGCACCGGCGCAGCTGTTCCGTCGCGTCGTGGGCCCCCAGGCCTTCCGCTCGATGGTGCCGGCCCTCGGCAACGAGGCCGTCGCCACGATGAAGAACTCGGCCCTCGCCTCGGTCATCGCGGTCCCCGAGCTCACGCTGCGCACGCAGCAGCTCGCGTCGGCCACGTTCGACTACTTCGAGATCTACTTCGCCACCGCGGTGATGTACCTCCTGCTCACCGCGGCCCTCACGGCGGTGCAGCTGCTCGTCGAACGGCTCGTCGACCCCGAGGGCGTGCGCACCCGCGGCCTGGCCGGGGCGCTGCGCCGCCGGCCCGTCGTCACCCCGCCGGTCGCCCTCGAGACGCCCGTCGCGACCGACCCCGTCCCGCACGACCCCGACGCCGGCCGGCACCGTGCCGACCCGCCGCCGCGCAGCTTCGGCGAGGCGATGGTCGAGGCCCGCGGCCTGCGGCGGTCGTACGGCGACACCGAGGTGCTCAAGGGCATCGACCTCACGGTCCGTGCCGGCGAGGTCGTCGCCCTCCTCGGCCCGTCGGGCTCGGGCAAGAGCACGCTGCTGCGCACCCTCAACCACCTCGACGGCCTCGACGGCGGCTCCGTGCTCGTCGGCGGCACGTCGATCGGCTACGACTCGCTCGGCCGCGAGCTGCCCGAGCGCCGCACCGCCCGGCAGCGGGTCGAGGCGGGCGTCGGCATGGTCTTCCAGAGCTTCGACCTCTTCGAGCACCTCACCGTCCGGGAGAACGTCGCCGCCCCGCTGCGCTGGGTGCACGGCATGTCCCGGGCCGAGGCGGACGCCCGCGCCGACGAGCTGCTGCTCAGCGTCGGCATGGACCACCGCGCCGACGCCCTGCCCCGGCACCTGTCCGGCGGCCAGCAGCAGCGTGTCGGCATCGCCCGGGCCCTCGCGCCCCGGCCGAAGGTGCTGCTGCTCGACGAGCCGACGAGCGCCCTCGACCCCGAGAAGGTCGCCGAGGTGCTCCGGGTCATCCGGGACCTCGCCCGGACCTCGGGCCTGACGATGCTCATCGCCACCCACCAGCTGCGGTTCGCCCGCGAGGTGGCCGACCGCGTCGTCTTCATGGCCGGCGGCGTCGTCGTCGAGGAGGGCCCCGCCGAGGACGTCCTCCTGCGCCCCCGGCACGACCTCACGCGCGCCTTCGTCGGCGCCATGGACACCGCGGAGGTGTGACGCATGACCATCGACACCCGACCCGCCCGCGAGGCGTACGTCCACACCGGCAGCCCCGGCGTGCCGGCCCAGGTCGGCCCGTTCGCCCACGCCGTGCGCTGGCACGACACGCTGTGGGTGACCGGCCAGATGCCGACCCACCCCGTCACGGGGGAGGTCGTCGGCGAGGACGTCGTCGCCCAGACCCGCCAGGTGATGCGCAACCTCGAGGCCGTCCTCGACGCCAGCGGCGCCCGCCTCGAGGACACCCTCATGGTCCGCGCGTACCTCACGGACTTCACGGACTACGCCCGCTTCAACGCGGAGTACGAGACGTGGTTCCCCCGCGGGCTGCCGGCCCGCACGTGCGTCGGGGTCACCGGACTGGCCGTCGGCGCGCTCGTCGAGATCGACCTGGTCGTCGGGCTCACCGGCGCCACCACCCCCGGAGGTACCCGATGACCGCCACCGCCATCGACCCCACCGTCGCCTCCGCCGCCGTCGCCTCCGCCACGGCGCACCCCGTGCTGCAGCCCGGCGAGGGCCCGGTGCCCGGTGAGCACTACCTGCCGACGCGGGCCGCCGACGCCCACTGGGGCTGGCTCCCGAACCGGGCCACCCCGGCGGTGCTCGACGTGCCGGACGGCGCCACGCTGACGATCGACACCCTCAGCCACGAGGGCCTGCTCGCCGACCAGGGCCGCGACCCGGCGCGCTACCTCGCGCAGTTCGGGGTGACGGACGTGCTCGCCGACGCCGTCGAGGTCGCCGCCTCGGCGCTGCCCAACGGCCCGGACGACGGCCCGCACGTCGTCACCGGCCCGGTGCACGTTGCCGGCGCCCGGGCCGGGGACGTGCTGCGCGTCGACGTGCTGCGACTCGACCGCCGCGTGCCCTACGGCTTCGTCAGCAACCGGCACGGGTACGGCGCGCTCGCCGGGGAGTTCCCCGAGGACCTCGACTCGACCCCGACCCGTCACGTCGACGCCATCGTCAGCGACGGCACGGTGAGCCACTTCTCGTGGGTCGAGCACCGCGGCGGGCGCGACGTCGGCCTCATCGACGCCGGCGGCGGGCGGACCGTCGAGTTCGGGCTCGACCCGTTCCTCGGCCTCATGGGCGTCGCGGCGCCGACCGACGAGCCGCAGCACTCGGTGCCGCCGGGCACGTACGGCGGCAACATCGACGTCAAGCACACCGGCGTCGGCTCGACGCTCTACCTGCCGGTCGGTGTCGACGGCGCGCTCTTCTTCGCCGGTGACCCGCACTTCGCGCAGGGCAACGGCGAGGTCGCGCTCACCGCGCTCGAGGCCTCGCTGCGCGCGACCCTGCGGCTCTCGGTCCTGCGGGCCCAGGACAGCACGGCGGTGCTCGGCACGGCGGGCGGCCCCGTCGTCGAGACCGCGACGCACTGGCTGCCGACCGGCCTCGACGCCGACCTCGACGAGGCGATGCGCGCGGCCGTGCGCAACGCCGTCGCCTTCCTCCACGGCCGGTTCGGGGTGCCGCGCTCGGTCGCGCTCGCCTACCTGTCCGCGGCGGGCGACTTCGAGGTGAGCCAGGTCGTCGACGCGGTCAAGGGCGTGCACTGCCGGATCGCCAAGCGCGACTGGCTGGCCTGGGCCTGAGCCCGACGACGGAGGTGCGTGGTCCGTGCGTCACCCGGCGCGCGCGGTCAGACGGAGCCTGCGGCGAGGTACTGCCGCCACCCGCCGTGCCGAGTGATCTCGGGGTGCTCCTCCGCCAGGTCGCGGCGGAACAGGATGCCGGGCACGACGCGCCCGTCGGCCAGCTCGACCGGACCGCGGTACAGGCCGGGGGGCTCCCCCTCGATGACCTTGAGCAGCACCTCGGTCGGCACCAGGTACAGCTCACCGGTGATGGAGGCGCCCTCCTCGTCGTCCGCGACGCGGTACATGCCGGGGTGGACGTCGCCGATCGAGTGCACCCGGTACCGGGGTGCCGTGGCCACCTCCTCGACGAACTCCGCGCCTGCGAGGTTGGCGTGCAGCTCCAGGCCGCGCATGAGCGTGCCGTTGACGAACAGCACCTCGTCGTCCAGCGGGCGCGCCGTGTCGTGGCGCTCCCTCCAGCCGAACCCGAGCAGGACGAGAGCGAGGAACACGTACCCGACGGTGACGCCCGGCGACGCGTTGACCCCCACACCCACGGCGTTGATGAGGCCGAAGAACGACAGGACGGCCGCGATGCCGGCGGTCAGGGCCGCCGCGTACATGCGCCGGTCGATGACGAAGCACGCGATCGCGCCGAGCAGGATGCCCACGAGGACCGCACCCTGGCCCAGCAGGTGCAGGCCGTCGTACACGACGCCGTTGGCGACGAGGTTGTCCACGCCGACCTCCGCGGCCGTCGTCCCGGCGGACGACAGGGCGTTGTTGATCTGCCCCGTCGCCCACTCGGCGATGCTCGGGATCATCGCGAGGACGATCGCCGGGGCGTAGCGGCGCGCGTTGACGTTGAACGCCTGCCCGCCGATGACCAGGCCGATGTAGAGCAGGACCGGCACCAGCGCCTGCATGGGGAACACCGCGAGGAACAGCCCCACGAGGCCGGTGAAGCAGACCACCGCCACGACGATGCCCGTGACCAGCGAGTAGCCGATGCGCCCACCAGCGGCCTTCCAGCCGGGGTGGCCGATGTACACGGCCGGCGGGAAGGGCGAGCCGAGGAACGACCCGACGACGGCGCCGAGGCCGTCGGCGGCCAGGACCTGCCGCGCCGAGTACCGGTCGCCGGCGGCCGCGGCCGACTCGACGTTCGTCATGCCCTCGGTGAAGTTGTAGATGCCGAGCGGGATCGCCGACGCGAGCAGCGGGGCGATGTCCGCCATGCCGGTGACGACGTCACCGGTCGGGAACGGCAGCCGCAGCGCGAGGTCGCCGACCGCCTGCGACACGGCGGACGGCTCGAGGACGCCCGACCAGCCGAGCGCGACGGCGACCCACGCGACGACCGTCGACACGACGACCGCGATGAGCCCGACGGGCGCGTCGAACGGCATGCGCCGCCCGCCGAGCCACCCGACGAGGATGAAGCCGAGCGCGACGAACGCGATCCACGGGGCCTGCCACATCTGCGCGGCCGGGCTCATCGAGATGAACGTGATGGAGATGCCGGCGAGGGCGCCGAGCAGCGCTGCGCGCGGGGTGATCCTGCGCAGCCACGGGCCGAACAGCGCGCCGAGGAGCACGATGATCCCGATGATGAACGCCCACGTCAGGCCGGCGCGCCAGCCGGCGAGCGGGTCGCCGGTCGCCAGCGTGACGGGCAGCATGACGACGAACACGACGATGAACGTGTGCGGCACCGACGGCCCGTACGGCAGCGCGGTGACGTCGGTGCGGTTCTCGCGCCGCGCCAGGCGCCGCGCGAGCACCGCGTACCAGATGTTGCCCAGCGGCAACGCGATGCCGAGGGCCGGCAGGATCCGCCCGTAGACCGTCTCGGAGGGGATCTGCACGACCGCCAGGCACAGGCCGGTGAGGACGATGACGTTGAGCAGGACGTTCGTGCCGAGGCCGAACAGCCCGTTCCAGTCGCCGCGGGTCCACCAGCGCAGCTGGACGCGGTCGGCGGTCGTGGCGCTCATCGGGCGCCTCCTTCGGGGACGTCGGTGCCGAGGGCGCCGAGCAGACGGGACGAGTCGGCCACCCAGCCGACGATGGCGCCCTGCGCGGAGAACATCGCCAGGGCGGACTCGTGGAACTCGGGGAAGTAGGAGCCGGTGCAGTCGGACAGGACGAGCGACTCGAACCCGCGGTCGTTCGCCTCGCGCACGGTGGACTGCACGCAGACCTCCGTGGTGACGCCCGTGACGACGAGGTGCGTGATGCCGCGCGCCCGCAGCACCGTCTCGAGGTCCGTGGCGTAGAAGGAGCCCTTGCCCGGCTTGTCGAGGACGACCTCGCCGTCGACGGGGGCGAGCTCCGGCACGATGCCGTGCCCCTGCGAGCCGCGCACGAGCAGGCGCCCCATCGGCCCCTCCTCGCCGATCCGCAGCGACGGGTTGCCCCGGTCGCGCTTGCTGGGGAACAGGTCGCCCAGGTCCGGGCGGTGGCCCTCGCGCGTGTGGATGACCGGCCAGCCGCGGCGGCGGAACTCCGCGAGGACGGCCCGGGTCGGCTCGATCGTCGTCCGCAGCCGGGACACGTCGTTCCCGAGCGACTCGCCGAAACCACCGGCCTCCATGAAGTCACGCTGGAAGTCGATGCAGAGCAGCGCGACGCGGCCCGGGTCGAACGTGTACGCGAACGGGTCCGCGTCCACTGTGATCATCATCGTCACTCCTGTCCCTGGAGAGGGGTTGGGGGGGTGGAGCTGTCGGGACCCCGGTGGTCCCGGCCGATCAGGTGCGTCCCCGAGCCGCCGGCGAGCGCGTCCCGCAGGGCGGTGAGGGACGTGATCACCGCGTGCCGCCCGCCGGCGTCGACGAAGGCGAGGGCCGACTCGACCTTCGGGCCCATCGAGCCGGCGGGGAACTCGCCGGCCGCGAGGTGCGCGCGGAGCTCGTCGGCGGCGACCTCGCGCAGGGCCCGCTGCCCCGGGGTGCCGTAGCCGAGGTACACCTCGTCGACACCGGTGACGAGCACGAGGGTGTCGACACCTGCGGTCGCCGCGAGCAGCGCCGACGCGCGGTCCTTGTCGATGACGGCGTCGACGCTGTGCCAGGCCCCGTCCTGCCGCACGACGGGGATCCCGCCGCCCCCGGCCGCGACCACCACGGACCCGGCGTCCATGAGGGTGCGGATCGCGTCGGACTCGACGATGCGCCGCGGGCGAGGGCTCGGCACCACGCGCCGGAACGTGTCCGCGCCGGTCTGCGTGACCGTCCAGCCCTCCTCGGCGACGCGCTGCCGGGCGACGTCGGCGGTCATGGCGCCGCCGATCGGCTTGGTCGGGGCGGCGAACGCCGGGTCCTGCGGGTCGACCTCGGCGTGGGTGAGGACGACGACGGCGCGCTCGGCGCGGGCACGCCGCTCGAGGGCGTTGTCGATGGCGACGGCGAGGATGTGCCCGATGCCGCCCTGGCTGTCGGCGACCGCCAGCCACAGCGGCAGCGCGGGCAGGCCCTCGATGCCGGCGTCGGGCGCGACGAGCTCCCCGCGGCGCAGGATGAACCCGACCTGCGGTCCGTTGCCGTGGGTGACCAGGACGGTCCAGCCGTCGGAGACGAGGTCCGCGACGAGGTCGCCGAACGCGTCGGCACGTTCCTGCTGCCGCTCGACCGAGCCCGGCTCCCCGTCGAGGACGAGCGCGTTGCCGCCGATCGCGACCAGCGCGGTGCGGTTCATGACCACCTCGCCGCGTGCAGTCCGCGGACCGCGGCGAGGAACACCTCGGGCGGCGCCTCGACGATCCCCGCGCCGATCTGGCCGACGCCGGCCTCCCGGTGGGCGATGCCCGTGTTGATGACGGGCAGCACACCGGTGTCGAGGACCCTGAGGACGTCGATGCCGCTGGGCGTCCCGGCGAAGTTCAGCGGCGGCAGGGGGTACGCCGGGTGCGGGCCGAGCGTGATGCGGCGCATGCGGCGCGTGGTCTCCAGCGCGTCGTCCGGGGTCCCCCCGACGAACCGCGTGATCGCCGGCGCGGCGGCCATCGCGAACCCGCCGATCCCGAGGGTCTCGGTGATCGCGGAGTCGCCGAGGTCGGGGTTCGCGTCGTCGATGGAGTACCCGGGGAAGAACAGGCCGTCCGCGGGGCCGACGGGTGCGGTGAACCACCGGTCACCGGTCCCGGCGACACGCAGACCGAACTCCACGCCGTTGCGGGCCATCGCCGTGACCAGGGACGACCCCGGGACGCCGACGGCGGCGTCCATGGCGAGCTTGGCCGCGGCCATGGACACGTTGAGCGCGAAGTGGTCGTTCCCCGCGAGGAACGTCAGGGCCTCGACGCCGTGCTCCTGCCGCGCGAGCACGGGCGCGAGCCGCCGGGTGAGCAGGCTGGTCGCGGCCATGTTGCGGTTGTGACCCTCGTCCCCCATCGCGAGGGCCTGCCCCACGAGGGACGTCACGTCGACGGGGCCGTGGGCGACGAGCGCGGCGTCCAGGACGGGCCCGAGCACGTCGCGCATCCAGCGCAGCCGCCCGACGACCTCGTCGTCGAACGCGCCGAAGCGCAGCACCTTGCCCAGCCCCTCGTTGAGCGACGCGAAGGCCGACCGGTCCCCGTCCTGCGCGACGAGCACGGGCATCGACGGGGCGAGCACCCCGGCCATGGGGCCGACGGCACCGTGGTGGTGGCAGGGGGCGACCCGCACGGCGCCGCTGTCGAGCAGCGCCTCGGCCTGCGCCCGGTCGTCCGCCCAGCCCTCGAAGATCGCGGCGCCCACGAGCGCGCCCCGCATCGGACCGCACATCCGCCCGACCTCGATCGGTGGGCCGGCGTGCAGCAGCGTGCGGCTCCCGGCGAGGCCGGGCA
>JAEXEM010000282.1 GCA_023401045.1 Actinomycetes bacterium | reverse complement strand
AGGACGGACGGCTCGAGGGTGGTCATGCCCCCAGGCTAGCCGGGGCGGCGAGCACCCCGTGCGGGGCGTGACGCGGGCGGACGGCGCCGCACGAGCACGAGGTCGTCGCGGTGGACGAGCTCACGGTCGTAGCCCGGGCCGAGGGAGTCGCGCAGCTCCCCGGTCGAGTGTCCGAGCAGCTGCGGGATCTCGTCGGCCTCGTAGGCGACGAGGCCACGGGCGAGGACCGTGCCCTCCTCGTCGACGAGCTCCACCGGGTCCCCCGCCTCGAAGGCACCCTCGACCCGCACGACGCCCGCCGGCAGCAGCGAGGTGCGCCGGTCGACGACGGCCCGGACGGCACCCGCGTCGAGGACGAGGCGGCCGCGCGTGCGCGCCGCGTGCGCGAGCCAGAGCAGCCGCATCGAGCGCCGGCGACCGGTCGCGGCGAACCACGTGCCGACGTCCTTGCCGGCGAGCGCCTCCCCCGCGAGGGCTGCGGACGTGAGGACGACGGGGATGCCCGACTGCGTGGCGATCGCCACGGACTCGAGCTTCGTCACCATGCCGCCGGTCCCGACGGAGCTGCCACGGGCCGTGACGTCGACGCCCTCGATCTCGCCGAGCGAGCGGACCTCGGCGATGCGCTGCGAGCCGGGACGCGAGGGCGGGCCGGTGTAGAGCGCGTCGACGTCGGTGAGGAGCGCGAGCGCGTCGGCGTGGACGAGGTGGGAGACGAGGGCCGCGAGCCGGTCGTTGTCACCGAAGCGGATCTCGTCGGTCGCGACGGCGTCGTTCTCGTTGATGATCGGCACGACGCCGAGGTCGAGCAGCCGGGTGAGCGCGCGGTGCGCGTTGCGGTACTGCCCGCGCCGCCACGTGTCCTCGGCCGTGAGGAGCACCTGCGCGACGGTCGTGCCGTGCGCCGCGAACGCGCGCGTGTAGTGCGCGACGAGCAGCCCCTGCCCGACCGACGCGGCAGCCTGCTGCGTGGCGAGGTCGCGCGGACGCGACGCCAGGCCGAGCGGGCCGATGCCGGCGGCGATGGCACCGGAGGACACGAGGACGACCTGGGTGCCCGCGGCCCGCCGCGCGGCGAGCACGTCGACGACGGCGCCGAGCCTCGCGGGGTCGAGGTGCCCCTCGGGGGTCGTCAGCGAGGAGGAGCCGACCTTGACGACGACGCGGCCCGCGGTGGGCAGCTCGTCACGTCCCGACAGCGCGGTGGCACTCACGGCCTCCATCATGCCGCGCCGACGGCCCAGGACCGTGCACCGCCCGCCCCGCGGACGGACGGCGCGCCTCGTCGCAGGCCCGTCGGCGCGTCAGGCGTCGGGGTCGGACCAGTGACCCTGCTCACGCTCGGTCCACAGCTCGGCGCGCGCGGCGGCCTTGGCGTCCATGCGCTCGGCGTGCTCGCGGCGCTTCTGGCCACGCGTCGGACGCGAGCTGTCCTCGAGACGAAGGTCGGACCCGCGCGGCCCGCCGAGCAGCTCCGAGCCCGTGAGCAGCGTCGGCTCCCAGTCGAAGACGACGGCGTTCGAGTCCGGGCCGATGCGGACCTCGTCGCCCGCGACGGCGCCCGCCGCAAAGAGCGCGTCCTCGACGCCGGCCCGGGCGAGCCGGTCGGCGAGGTAGCCGACGGCCTCGTCGTTGCTGAAGTCGGTCTGGCGCACCCAGCGCTCGGGCTTCTCACCGCGGATCTGGAACCAGACGTCGCCGCCGGCCTCGCGGCGGGTCACCGTGAAGCCCTTCTCGTCGACCGCGCGCGGGCGCAGCACGACACGCGTCGCCTCCGGTGCCGGTGCGGCGCGGCGCGCGTCGGCGACGCGCTCGGCGAGCGCGAACGTCAGCGGGCGCAGGCCCTCGTGGCTCGCGGTCGAGACCTCGAAGACGGGCAGGCCGCGCGCCTCGAGCTCGGGGCGCACGAGCTCGGCGAGGTCGCGCGCCTCGGGCACGTCGATCTTGTTGAGGACGACGACACGCGGGCGCTCGGCGAGGGGTACGCCGCCGGCGGCGACCTCGAGGTCCTCGGCGTACGCGGACAGCTCGGCCTCGATGACGTCGAGGTCGGTGATCGGGTCACGGTCCGGCTCGAGGGTGGCGCAGTCGAGGACGTGGACGACGACGGCGCAGCGCTCGATGTGCCGCAGGAACTCCAGGCCGAGGCCCTTGCCCTGGGACGCGCCGGGGATGAGGCCCGGCACGTCGGCCACGGTGTACCGGGCGTCCCCCGCCTGCACGACGCCGAGGTTCGGCACGAGCGTCGTGAACGGGTAGTCGGCGATCTTCGGGCGGGCCGCGGAGACCGCGGCGACGAGGCTCGACTTGCCCGCGGACGGGAACCCGACGAGCGCGACGTCGGCGATGGTCTTGAGCTCGAGCACGACCTCCGCGGTCTCGCCCGGCTCGCCCAGGAGCGCGAACCCGGGGGCCTTGCGGCGCTGGGACGCGAGGGCGGCGTTGCCGAGGCCCCCGCGACCGCCGGCCGCGACGACGTAGCGCGCGCCGGTGCCGACGAGGTCGGCGAGGACCTCGCCCTCGGGCGTCTTGACGACCGTGCCCTCCGGCACGGCGAGGACGAGGTCCTCGGCGGTCGCACCGCTGCGGTGGTCACCCATGCCCTGCGTGCCCGACGCGGCGCGCCGGTGCGGGGAGTGGTGGAACGGCAGCAGGGTCGTCACCTGGGGGTCGACCTCGAGGACGACGGACCCGCCGTTGCCGCCGTTGCCCCCGTCGGGGCCGGCGAGCGGCTTGAACTTCTCACGGTGGATCGACGCGCAACCGTGCCCGCCGTCACCGCCGGTCGCGTGCAGCACGACCCGGTCGACGAACGTCGCCACGGCTGTCCTCCTCGATCTGGTGCGGCGCAGGTGCGCCGCGGGTGTCAGTGGCCGGCGGGGACGCCGGTGGTCCGCCCGGTGGCGGACGACGACGAAGGGGCGCACCGGACCGGTGCGCCCCTTCGACCGTAGATGTCGTGCGGCAGGACTCAGGCGTCCGCTGCGACGATGTCGACGACCCGGCGGCCGCGGCGCGTGCCGAAGGCCACCGCGCCCGCGGTGAGCGCGAAGAGCGTGTCGTCGCCGCCGCGCCCGACGTTGTCACCGGGGTGGAAGTGCGTGCCGCGCTGGCGGACGATGATCTCGCCGGCCTTGACGACCTGACCGCCGAAGCGCTTGACGCCGAGGCGCTGCGCGTTGGAGTCGCGCCCGTTGCGCGAGGAGCTCGCGCCCTTCTTGTGTGCCATGACTGACCTGCTCTCTGCTGCTCAGGAACGGGGACGCACCGCCGCGGCGGCGCGCAAACTCACTTGATGCCGGTGACCTTGAGGCGGGTCAGCTGCTGACGGTGACCCTGGCGCTTGCGGTAGCCGGTCTTGTTCTTGTACTTGAGGATGTCGATCTTCGGGCCCTTCTCGGCCCGCACGACCTCCGCCGTGACCGTCACCTTCGCCAGGGCGTCGGCGTCGGTCGTGACCTTGTCCCCGTCGACGAGCAGGAGCGCCGGCAGCTGCACCGAGGACCCGGCCTCGGCGGCCAGACGGTCGACGACGACGACGTCGCCGACGGCGACCTTCTCCTGGCGGCCGCCAGCCTTCACGATCGCGTACACCACGTTGCTGCTCATCTCTGCTCGTCGGACCTGCTCATCGGTACGTTGTCCACTCTGGCGGTGCCGCGCGACCCGCCGGAACCCGCGCACCGCCGCACCACGGGGGCGAGGGGTTCGCGTCGGCGGTGTCGTCCGCGGCGCCCGGTCGGGGCCCGTGACCTGCGACGGCTCTCCACCGTCGCCCCTGAGACCCCGGCACGCGCGCGACGCACCGACGTTCTAGGGTACGGACCCACCTGCGCCCGGTCAAACGAGCGGCCGTCGGGCGCTGCGCGCCACGCGACCGCCCGCCGTCCGGGTCAGCCGTCCTCCCCCTCCGCGGGCGGCTGGGCCTGCTCGTCGTCCGCGGACGCGTCGTCCGCGGGCTCCTCGAACACCTCCGGGGCGACGGCGTGCAGCTCGAGGACGGCGTCCGACCCCGTGCCGGAGGCGCGATCCGCGGCAGCCGTGTCGAGGCCGGCGGCCCCGAGCTCGGCGAGCACGTCGAGCGACGCGCGCGTCGACCGCTCCCC
>JAEXEM010000214.1 GCA_023401045.1 Actinomycetes bacterium | reverse complement strand
CGCCTGCTCGACCGGCTGTCGCGGGTCGTCGGCGCCGTCGTCGCCGACCCGTCCGGTGCGCCGGTGCGCCTCGTGCGGGTCGACGTCGTGCTCGAGGGCCGGGCGTGCGCCGCTCCCGACCCCGGGGCACCGGGCCTGGCGGTGCACCGTGCCCCGTCCGACGGCGACGCCGTCGTCGTCACCCGCGCGCGAGCGGCCGCACCCCGTGCGCTGGTGGTGACCGCCGACCGCGGTCTGCGGTCACGGCTCGAGGGCGTGCCGGTCGCCGGACCGGGGTGGTGGCACCGGCTGGACGCGACGCTCGACGCGCCGTCCGACGACGGCTCGGGGGCCGACCGGCGCTGAGGGCGGACGACGAGGACGTGAGCGGCTCACGCCCGCGTGCTCGTGGTCTGCCGCAGGAGCAGCGTCGTCGCCTCCGCCGCCGGCACCGGCCGGGAGAAGAGGTACCCCTGCACCAGCGGGCACCCGAGCCCGGCCAGGGTCGCGGCCTCCTCCTCGGTCTCGATGCCCTCGGCGATGACCTTGAGGCCGAACTGCGCGCCCATGGTCACCATGAGGCCCACGAGCTCGCGGCTGCGGGGGCTCGTCTGCATCCGCTGGACGAACGACCGGTCGATCTTCAGCGCCCCGACCGGGAGCTCGTGCAGCGTCGACAGCGACGAGTGCCCCGTCCCGAAGTCGTCGACGTGCAGCGAGACGCCCTCGTCGCGCAGCTGGCGCAGGAAGCTCACGGCGACGTCCTGGTCCTGCATGATGACGCCCTCGGTCACCTCGAACACGATCGACGAGGCGGGGACGTCGTACCGGTCGAGCGCCGTGCGCAAGGTCCTCAGCAGGTCCGGGTCCCAGAACTGGCGGTTGGAGAGGTTGACGCTCACGGTGAGCCCCTCGAGCCCCGGGACCTCGTCGAGCCACTCGCGCAGCTGTCGGCAGGCCTCGAGGATCGTCCACTGGCCGATGGGCCGCGTGTGGCCGGTCGCCTCGGCGACCGGCAGGAAGTCGTTCGGGGCGACGAGCCCGCGCTCCGGGTGGTGCCAGCGGATGAGGGCCTCCAGCCCGACGATCCGGCGGGTGTCGAGGCGCACGATCGGCTGGTAGTACAGCTCGAACTGCTCGAGGGCGATGCCCCGGTCCAGGGCGGACTCCATCTGGAGGCGGGCCATCGCGCGTGCGTGCATCGCGGTGTCGAACAGGACGACCGAGCCCGGGCCCTGCGCCTTGGCCCGGTACATGGCGGTGTCGGCGTCGCGCAGGTACTCGTCGGCGGAGTCGTACCCGCTGGCGCTCACGGCGATCCCGGCGGCCGCGCTCACCGTCCGGGTGCCGTCGGCGAGGGACACCGGCACCGACATCACCGACAGCAGCCGCCGGACGACGTCCGGCAGCCCGGTGACATCGGTGACGTCCTCCAGGAGGAGCGCGAACTCGTCCCCACCGAACCGTGACACCGTGTCGGTGACCCGCACGCCGGAGGACAGCCGCCGGGCGACCTGGACCAGCAGCTCGTCCCCGACCTGGTGCCCGAGGCTGTCGTTGACGACCTTGAACCCGTCCAGGTCGAGGAAGATCACGGCGAACCGGTAGTCCGGGTGGCGTCGCGTGCGGAGGATCGACTGGGTGAGCCGGTCGAGGAAGAGGGCGCGGTTCGGCAGGCCGGTGAGCGGGTCGTAGTGCGCGTCGCGCCGCAGCTGCTCCTCGAGCCGCTTGCGCTCGTCGACGTCCGTCATGGACCCCACGAGCCGGGTGACGGTGCCGTCGGGCCCCGCGACCGACACCGACCTGGTCACCATCCAGCGGTACCTGCCCGCCGCTGTGCGGGCCCGGTACTCGACCTCCAGCGTCGGCTCGCTGCCGTCGAGCAGGCGTGACAGCGCCCCGTCGACGGCGGCACGGTCGGCGGGGTGCACGCGGCCGAGCCAGTCGTCGGCCCGGGCGGCGACCGCGTCCTCGCCGAGCCCGAGCAGGTTCTTCCAGCGCGGCGAGTAGTAGACGGCGCCGGTGCCGAGGTCCCAGTCCCACATGCCGTCGTTGGCTGCCGCGGCGGCCAGGGCGTAGCGCTCCTCGCTGAGGCGCAGCCGCTCGACCGCGCGCTCCTGGTCGAGTGCGACGGCGAGGAGGACGGCCCAGTGGTTGAACCGCTCGAAGACGGGCTCGTCCATGACGTCGAAGGGGCCGGTGAGGGCGAGGAAGCCGTGGTCGCTGCCGTCGAAGCGGATGGGGACGACGAGCGTGAGGTCGTGCGGCCGGGCGCCGCCGTTCCGGGGTGCCGGGGGGAACGCGCGCACGTCGCACGGCTCGTCGCGGCGCCCGCCTCCGCCCTCGTCCGGGTAGGAGCCCACGAGCCGCAGCTCGTGGTTGTCGTCCCACAGGGCGAGGGTGCCCGACGGCACGTCCGTCCCCTTGAGCCAGGCCAGGGACCGCACGTCCCGGCCCTGACGGCGCACCAGCTCGGTGCTGACGAGGTTGAACCGGCGCTCCACCTCGACGTGCTGGTTGACGACCGCCTCGCTGCGCTGACGGCGGTGCAGCTTCATCGCCCGGGTGGCCTCGGCGGCGTGCTGGTGCAGGGCCGCCGCGTGGTGTCGGACGTCAGGGGTGGGGGCGGTCCCGGGCGTGCGCGGCGCGCCGAGGTCGTCGAGGACGGAGTCCTCCCCGTCGTCCGGGGCGCCGGTCGCGCGGCAGCCGCAGGACTCCCGCACGACCAACGTCACGGGCGTGCGGTGCAGCCCGGGCTCGACGACCTCCCCGCGCAGCGCCCGCAGGGTGAGGTCGCAGGCGGTCGAGCCGGCCAGCGTGAAGCTCTGCGCCACCGTGGACAGCGCGGGGGTGCTCTCGGCGGCCTCGGGGATGTCGTCGAACCCCACGACCGCGACGTCGTCCGGCACCGCGACGCCGTCGGCCGTCAGGGCCTCGATCAGCGCCATCGCGGTCGCGTCCGTGCACGCCACGACGGCGGTGGGCAGCTCGCCGAGCTCCCGCATGTGGCGCACGGTGACGGACGCGTCGTACGTCTCGTCGAGGCGCCACGGGACGGGGCGCGGGGTGGTCGGCTCCAGGCCGTGCGCGAGCATGGCCCGCCGGTACGCCTCGTGGCGGATCGCGTCGTCACCGTTGGCGGGGTCGCGGCCCACGAAGGCGATCCTCGTGTGGCCGTGCGCGACGAGGTGGTCCACGCTCGCGCGCACGCCCTGGTCGTTGTCGGGCACGACGGTCGGGCAGTCGAGCCCGTCCGGTGCCTCGTACAGCGCCACGACCGGCTTGCCGGTGGCCGCGAAGGCCCGCAGGTAGGACGCGCTCACGGCGGCCTGCGGCACGACCAGCGCGTCGAGGTGGTCCCAGCTGACCTCTGCCGTGAACTGCTCGCTCTGGAACGTCAGCAGGCCGGCGTCGTGGGTCTGGACCGCCACGACCTGCGCGCCGTGCGCGCTCGCCGTCTCGATGACGGCCGTGAGCATGCTGCCGAAGAAGTAGCCGTGCACGTTCGGCGCCATGAAGCCGACCACCGGCGGCCGCGGCTGCGAGGGGTCGTCGATGGTGGCCGTCTCGTCAGCGAGGGGGTGCACGGTGGCTTGCATCGGCGGGGGGCCGCGGGAACTGGAGCCGGAGGTCCTCGGCATCGCCTGTGCGGGTGACGGCCGAGGGGGTCAGCGGGCGGCTCTCGCCGCCGCCTTCGCGGCCTGCTTGGTCGCGCGCACCCGGGCCAGGGACTCGGCGTCCCGGACGTCGGCGATCGACCGCGGCACCTCGTCGCCGTACGCGCCGGCGGCCTCCCGCCACCCCGCAGGCTCGACACCGCGCTGCTTGCCGAGCAGCGCGAGGAAGATCTGCGACTTCTGCGCGCCGAAGCCCGGCAGCGCCCTGAGGCGCCGCAGCACGGTCGCCCCGTCCGGGTCGCCGTCGGTCCACAGCCGGGTGACGTCGCCGTCGTACTCGTCGACGACCGCGCGTGCGACCGCCTGGATGCGGCCGGCCATCGAACCCGGGTAGCGGTGGACCGCCGGGGGAGTGGCACACAGGGCGGAGAACTCGTCCGGGTCGGCGTCGGCGATCGCGCGCACGTCCCAGCGCCCCATGCGCTCGGCGATCTTCGCCGGGCCGGCGAACGCCGTCTCCATGGCGACCTGCTGGTCGAGGAGCATGCCGACGAGGAGCGCGAACGGGTCGGAGTCGAGGAGCTCGTCGGCGGCGACGTCGCCGGTCATCCACAGCGTCATGGCGCCATCGTGACGCACGCCGAGGACCCGGCGCGAGGCGCCCGGCGGGATCTGTGGACGAACCGGACGGAACGGGCACGTGTGCCGCTACCCTCACCCGACCCGACAGGAGGTGGCGTGCGGACCCGACTGACCTTCCGGCGTGACGGCGCGCGGGACGTCGACGTC
>JAEXEM010000052.1 GCA_023401045.1 Actinomycetes bacterium | reverse complement strand
CTGCGGCGCCTGCCGGACCCGCAGCGCGCCGCATGGCTGCTCGTCCACGTCGACCGGCTCTCCTACGCCGACGCGGCGAGCAGGCTGGGGACCACGCCGGCGGCCGTCCGGGGTCTGCTCGAGCGGGCCCGGCGCACCCTCGTGCAGACGTTCGGGCCCTGGCGCTGAGCGTGCGGGCGCCCTGCGGGGCCGGTCAGCAGCCCTCGGTGGAGCAGGCGTGCGCGTCCGTGGTCGGCACGAGCGGGTTCGCCTCGCGCCACCCGGCGTCGAGGAGCCGGTCGAAGACCTCCGCGGGCTGGGCCCCGGAGACGGCGTACCTGCGGTCGACGACGAAGAACGGCACCCCCGTCACCCCGAGCGCACGTGCGGTCGCGATGTCGTCGCGCACCGCCTCGGCGGCGTCGTCGCCTGCGAGGGCAGCGGCCACCCGTGCGTCGTCCCAGCCGTGCGCGGCGAACCCGGCCTGCGCCGCGACGGCGACGAGCGCCCCGTCGGCCCCGAGGTCGACGCCGCGCTCGAAGTGCGACGAGAACAGCGCCTCCGCCGTCGCGTCGACCAGCGCCGGGCCGCCCGCCTCGCGCGCGAGGTGCAGGAGCCGGTGGGCGTCGAACGTGTTGAACGTCAGCGCGTGCGCCATGTCGTAGTGCAGGCCCTCGCCTGCCGCCACCGCCGTGACCTGGGCGAACATCTGCTCGACCTGCTGCCGCGAGATCCCCTTGAGGTCCGCGAGCACGTCCGCCTCGGGGCGTCCCGGGCCGGCGGGCGTGTCGGGGGCGAGCTGGTACGAGCGCCACACGACGTCGACGTGCTCGCGGTGCTCGAACCGGCGCAGCGCCGCGGCGAACCGGCGCTTGCCGATGAAGCACCAGGGGCAGGCGACGTCCGACCAGATCTCGACGGTGACGGTGCGCGGGGGGACGGACAGGGCGGGGGAGTCGAGCGTCACGGGACGAGGAGGACCTTTCCGGTGGTGGTGCGCCCTTCGAGCGCACGGTGGGCCTCGGCGGCGTCGGCGAGGGCGAACGTGGCGCCGACACGCACGTCGAGCGCGCCCGCGGCGGCCGCGGTGAAGATCTCGGACGCGCGCCACAGCAGCTCGTCACGCGTCGCGACGTAGTGCCCGAGCGTGGGTCGTGTGACGTACAGCGAGCCGGCGGCGTTGAGGCGCTGGAGGTCGACGGGCGGCACCTGCCCCGAGGACCCGCCGAAGAGCACGAGCGTGCCGCGCCGGGCGAGGGACGCGAGCGACGCGTCGAACGTGTCCCGCCCGACGCCGTCGTAGACGACGTGGACGCCGCGGCCGTCGGTGAGGTCCCGCACGATCGCCGGGAGCTCGGAGGTGAGGTCGGCGAGCTCGCGGTAGCGGATGACGTCCGTGGCCCCGGCGGCGCGGGCGAGCTCCTCCTTCTCCGGCGAGCCGACGGTCGAGACGACCCGCGCGCCGCGCGCGGCCGCGAGCTGGGTGAGCAGCAGCCCGACGCCCCCGGCGCCGGCGTGCAGGAGCACGTCGTGCCCCTCGCCGAGCGGGAACGTCGAGACGGCGAGGTAGTGCGCCGTCATGCCCTGCAGCGGGAGGGCGGCGGCCGTGCGGTCGTCGAGCCCGGGCGGCACGGGCAGCGCCACGGACTCGGGGACGGTGACGAGCTCGGCGTGCGAGCCCGGGGCGGACGCCCACGCGACCCGGTCGCCCGGGGCGAACGACGTGACGTCGCTCCCGACCGCGACCACCTCGCCCGCCCCCTCGTCGCCGACGACGTGGGGGAACGGCATACGGTAGGTGCCCGAGCGCCGGTAGGTGTCGATGAAGTTGACACCCGCGGCGGCGACGCGGACGAGGAGCTCGTCCGGCCCCGGGACGGGGTCGGGGGCGTCGGTGACCTCGAGGACGTCGGGACCGCCGGGCCGGGTCGCGATGACAGCGCGCATGACCGCCGCAACCGCGCGACACGCGGCGGTGTTCCCGCTGCGCTCCTTGGTATTTGTCTGCACTCGACTGTATGTTCATTCACATGACGTTCAGCGTCGCGGTCGCCGGGGCCAGCGGTTACGCCGGTGGGGAGATCCTCCGGCTCCTGCTCGACCACCCGCAGGCCCGTATCGGATCGCTCACCGCCCACTCCAACGCGGGCACCCCCCTGGGGGCGCACCACCCGCACCTCGTCGAGCTCGCCGACCGCGTGCTCGAGCCGACGACCCCCGCGGCGCTCGCGGGCCACGACGTCGTCGTGCTCGCGCTGCCGCACGGGGCGAGCGGTGCCGTCGCCGCCGAGCTCGAGGCGCTCGGCGAGGACCCCGTCGTCCTCGACCTCGGGGCCGACCACCGGCTCGTCGACGCCGAGGACTGGGTCGCCTACTACGGCAGCCCGCACGCGGGCACGTGGACCTACGGGCTGCCCGAGCTCGTCGTCGGCGACGGCCGCCAGCGCGAGCGCCTCGCCGGTGCGCGCCGCATCGCGGTCCCCGGCTGCAACGTCACGGCCGTCACGCTCGGCCTGCAGCCGGGTGTGGCCGCGGGTCTGCTCGACACCACCGACCTCGTCGCCGTGCTCGCCGTCGGGTACTCCGGTGCCGGCAAGGCGCTCAAGCCGCACCTGCTCGCCTCCGAGGCCCTCGGCGCCGCCGCGCCGTACGCCGTCGGCGGCACGCACCGGCACGTCCCGGAGATCGCGCAGAACCTGCGCAGCGCCGGCGCGGGCGAGGTGCGCACGTCGTTCACCCCCGTCCTCGTGCCGATGTCGCGCGGGATCCTCGCGACGGCGACCGCGCGGCTCGCCCCGGGCGTCGAGCCCGACGAGGCCACGCTGCGCCGGGCCTGGCACGCCGCCTACGCGGACGAGCCCTTCGTCCACGTGCTCCCCGAGGGCCAGTGGCCCACCACGGCGTCGACCGTCGGCGCCAACACCGCGCTCGTCCAGGTCGCGTACGACGCGCGCGCCCGCCGCGTCGTCACCGTCACCGCCATCGACAACCTCGTCAAGGGCACCGCCGGCGGTGCCGTCCAGTCCCTCAACCTCGCGCTCGGGCTGCCGGAGACCCTCGGCCTGCCGCGGAACGGAGTCGCCCCGTGACCGACCACCTCGGAACCGCGCTCGAGGGCACGTCGCCCGGCACGTCCCCCGGCGTGACGGCTGCGGCGGGCTTCCGGGCCGCGGGCGTCACCGCCGGTCTCAAGGCGTCCGGGAAGCCGGACCTCGCGCTCGTCGTCAACGACGGCCCGCTCAAGGTGGGCGCTGCGGTCTTCACGACGAACCGCGTCGTCGGTGCGCCCGTCGTCTGGTCGCGCCAGGTCGTCTCCGACGGCGTCGTCGAGGCCGTCGTCCTCAACTCCGGCGGCGCGAACGTCGGCACCGGTCCCCTGGGGTTCCAGGACGCGCACGCGACGGCCGAGAAGGTCGGCGCCGCGCTCGGCGTCTCACCCGGGGACGTCGTCGTCTGCTCGACGGGCCTCATCGGCGTCCCGCTCGCCAGCGACAAGCTGTTCGCCGGCATCGAGCCGCTCGTCGCCGCCCTCGACGCCGGCAGCGGCGCGGACAGCGCCGCGGCCATCATGACGACCGACAGCGTCCCGAAGACCGCGCACGTGCGGGTCGAGACGCCCGACGGCGCGTTCGTCGTCGGCGGGATGGCCAAGGGCGCGGGCATGCTCGCGCCGGCGATGGCGACGATGCTGTCGGTCCTCACGACCGACGCGGTCGTCGACGCCGCCACCGCCGACGCGGCCCTGCGCGCGGCGACGGGCGCGACCTTCGACCGCGTCGACTCCGACGGGTGCATGTCGACCTCGGACACCGTCACCCTCATGGCGTCCGGTGCGAGCGGCGTCGCGCCCGCCCCCGACGTCTTCGCCGACGCCGTGCTGCGGGTGTGCGCCTCGCTCGCCCGCCAGCTCGTCGCCGACGCCGAGGGGGCGTCGCACGACGTCGCCGTGCACGTCGAGGGCGCGACGACCGAGGCGGCCGCGGTGGCCGTCGCGCGCGCCGTCACGCGCTCGAACCTCTTCAAGGCCGCGGTCTTCGGCAACGACCCCAACTGGGGCCGCATCATCGCCCAGGTCGGCACCGTCCCCGAGGACGTCGCCCCCTTCGACCCCGCCCTGCTCGACGTGTCCATCAACGGCGTGCAGATCTGCCGGCAGGGCGGTGCGCACGAGGACCCGGCGCAGCTCGACCTCGCCGCGGCCCGCGAGGTCCACGTCGTCGTCGACCTGCACGCCGGCGAGGCGTCCGCCACGGTGTGGACCAACGACCTCACGCACGACTACGTCCACGAGAACAGCGCGTACTCCACATGACGACGAACCTGCCCCCGGTCCCCGACGACTTCGTCTTCGACACCCGCACCGACCTGCGTGCCGACCAGAAGGCGGAGGTCCTCATCGAGGCGCTGCCCTGGCTGCAGCAGTTCGCCGGCGCGCTCGTCGTCGTCAAGTACGGCGGCAACGCGATGATCGACGACACGCTCAAGCGCGCGTTCGCCGAGGACATGGTCTTCCTGCGCCAGGTGGGGCTGCGGCCGGTCGTCGTGCACGGCGGGGGCCCGCAGATCAACTCGATGCTCGACCGCCTCGACATCGCCAGCGAGTTCCGCGGCGGCCTGCGCGTGACGACGCCCGAGGCGATGGACGTCGTGCGCATGGTGCTCACCGGGCAGGTCTCCCGCGAGCTCGTCGGGCTGCTCAACGCGCACGCGCCGCACGCCGTCGGGCTGTCGGGGGAGGACGCGGGCCTGTTCCAGGCGCGTCGCCGCACGGCCGTCGTCGACGGCCAGGAGGTCGACGTCGGCCTCGTCGGCGACGTCGTCCAGGTCAACCCGGGTGCCGTGCTCGACCTCCTCGACGCCGGGCGCATCCCCGTCGTCTCGACCGTCGCCCCCGACCTCGACGACCCGACCCAGGTGCTCAACGTCAACGCCGACACCGCGGCGGCGGCCCTCGCGGTCGCGCTCGGTGCGCGCAAGCTCATCGTCCTCACCGACGTCGAGGGCCTCTACACCGACTGGCCGGACCGGTCCTCCCTCGTGCGGCGCATCCGGGCGTCCGCTCTCGCCGAGCTGCTGCCGCGGCTCGACTCGGGCATGCGCCCGAAGATGGAGGCCTGCTGGCGTGCCGTCGAGGGCGGGGTGCCGCGCGCCCACGTCATCGACGGCCGTCAGCCGCACTCGATCCTCGTCGAGGTCTTCACGACCGACGGCGTCGGCACGATGGTCCTGCCCGACACCGACCCCGACACCCACCCGTCGACCGTGCCGGTGCGTGCCGTGCGCCTGGCCGACGGCCACGAGCAGGAGAGCACCCCGTGACCGCAGCCGACACCCCCGCCCCCACGGCCACGACGGGCCGCCACCGCGCCGCCGAGCCGGACGACGCGCTGCCGCTGCCCGCGGCCGTCGGCTCGGTCGCGCAGTGGACCGAGCGCTACACCCACGCCGTCATGGACACGTTCGGGCCGCCGCAGCGCGTCCTCGTGCGCGGCGAGGGGGTCTACGTGTGGGACGCGGACGGGCGTCGGTACCTCGACCTGCTCGGCGGCATCGCCGTCAACACCCTCGGGCACGCGCACCCGACGCTCACCGCCGCGGTGAGCGCGCAGCTCGGCACGCTCGGCCACATCTCGAACTTCTTCGCCAGCCCGCCGCAGATCGCGCTCGCCGAGCGCCTGCTCGAGCTCACCGAGGCGCCCGAGGGATCCCGGGTGTTCCTCACGAACTCCGGGACGGAGGCGAACGAGGCCGCGCTCAAGCTCGTCCGGCGGCACTCGGCCGGGGCCCGTCCGCGGGTGCTCGCCCTCGAGGGCGCCTTCCACGGCCGCACGATGGGCGCGCTGTCGCTCACGCACAAGGCCGCCTACCGCGAGCCGTTCGAGCCGCTGCCGCCGGGTGTCGAGTGGCTGCCGTTCGGGGACAGCGACGCGCTGCGCGCGGCGTTCGCCCACGGCGGTGACGAGGTCGCCGCGCTCGTCCTCGAGCCGGTGCAGGGCGAGGCCGGGGTCCGCACGCTGCCTCCGGGCTACCTCGCGCTCGCCCGCGAGCTCACCTCCCGGCACGGTGCGCTGCTCGTCCTCGACGAGGTGCAGTCCGGCATGGGGCGCACCGGGCGGTGGTTCGCGCACCAGCACCCGCACATCGGTGGCGGCGTCCGCCCCGACGTCGTCACGGTCGCCAAGGGCCTCGGCGGCGGCTTCCCCGTCGGCGCGCTCGTCGCCATGGGCCCCGCGGTGGCGGAGCTGCTCGGCCGCGGCCAGCACGGCACGACC
>JAEXEM010000124.1 GCA_023401045.1 Actinomycetes bacterium | reverse complement strand
CGGCGAGGGAGAGCGAGCGCCAGGGGTCGGCGCTGCCGCCGGCGTCGAGGACGGCGAGCGCGTGGTCGGTGACGGTGGCGCGGTCGAGGCCGGCGCGCGGGCTCACCGAGCGCCCCTCGTCGTGCGGGACGCCGGCGCACCGGGCAGGGGAATGGCCATAGCCAGCAAGGCTAATGTGATTAGCCAGACCCGTCCAGCGCCCTGCCGCGCGCACCGGTGGCTGGGTACGGGCAGGATGGACCGCGCACAGTCATCCACCGAAGGAGAGAGCAACATGGCCGCAGAGCTGCCCGAGGTCTCGGGCGCACCCGGCACGAAGCCCACGCTGACGTTCCCCGACGCCGCGCCGTCGGGCGAGCTCGAGGTCGTGGTCCTCAGCCGCGGCGACGGTGAGCTCGTCGAGGCCGGCCAGGACATCGAGGTCCACTACCTCGGTCAGTCGTGGCAGGGGGGCGTGTTCGACAACTCGTACGACCGCGGCTCCTCGATCAGCTTCCCCATCGGCGTCGGCGCCGTCATCGCCGGCTGGGACGAGGGCCTCGTCGGCCAGCAGGTCGGCTCCCGCGTCCTGCTCTCCATCCCGTCGCACCTCGGCTACGGCGACCGTGGCGTGCCGCAGGCCGGCATCAAGGGCGGCGACACGCTCGTCTTCGTCGTCGACATCCTCGGCGTCAGCTGACCCGACGAGTTCGCCCCGCGCCGCCGGTCGACCCACCCGTGGGTCCCGGCGGCGCGGTCGTGCCGGGGCCAGGACGGCGACGACGGGAGCACGCATGAGCAGGCACGAGGTGACCGGCCCCGAGGAGTGGGCGACCCACTCGGCCTTCAGCGACCCGGGCCGGTACGCCCACCTCCTCGCCGGGGTGGGGACGAGCCCGCAGGCGGTCCACGAGGCCGCGACGGGGGCGATCGGGCACTACCGCGCGGAGGCGTCGACGCTCGACCCGGCGCGGATGCCGACGATCGACCTGCGCTGGCTCGAGAGCATCCTCGCCGCTGCCGCCGAGGCGTCCGACGCGCCGCTGCCGGGACGCCCGCACGCCGACCGGGTCGCCGGGTGCTGCCGCGACCACACGCTGCTCGGCGTCGGCCTGCTGCGCGAGCACGGTGTCCCGGCACGCTCGCGCATCGGCTTCGCGCGGTACTTCTCGCCCGGTGAGGGTGTCGACCACGTCGTCGTCGAACGCTGGGAGGACGGCCGCTGGGTGCGGGCCGACCCCGAGCTCGACGCCGCCTTCGGCGCGGCGCCGCCCGCCGGGGAGCCGTTCGACCCCTTCGACATTCCGACGGGGGTCGACGGCCCGTTCCCGACGGCTGCCGAGCTGTGGGTCGCGCACCGGCGTGACGGGCTCGACCTGTCCGACTACGGCGTCGCCGGCGTGCCCGAGCTGCGTGGACGGGAGTTCGTGCGCGGCTACGTCCATCTCGAGATCGCCCACCGGCGTCGCGACGAGGTCCTCCTGTGGGACGTGTGGGGTGCGGAGCTCGACGGCCTCGGTGAGCGTGAGGCCGACGTCCTCGCCGACGAGGTGGCCGACCTGCTGCTGCGCGCCGACGCGGGGGAACCCGGTGCGGAGACGGCGCTCGCGCAGCGCTACGCCAGTGACCCACGGCTGCACCCGGGGGCGAAGGTGCGGACCTTGTCGCCGCTCGGACGGGAGGGGTGGACGGACCTCGCCGCCCGGACGACGACCTGGGACGTCTGAGCGGCCGGCGTCAGCCGCGCAGACCGTGCCGCACGAGGAAGTCGTTCGCGAAGACGCCCTCGGGGTCCCGCCGCACGAGCAGGTCGACGGTGTCGTCCCAGCGCGGGTAGAGGCTGGGGAGGCGGTGGTCGCGGTCGACAAAGACCTTGCCCCAGTGGGGCCGGGCCTCGAACGGGGCCAGGGCGTCCTCGACGACGGCCGCCGCGCGCTCGACCTCGGCCTGGCGGCGCAGCCACGTGAAGTGCAGCCCGACGCGGTCGCCGCCGTACGCCGTCGACAGCCACAGGTCGTCACCCGCGATCGAGCGGATCTCGCTCACCTGCAGCAGCGGCGCCGTGACGTCGGCGACGCCGCGCAGCGCCTCGATCGCCGCGACGGCGTGCTCGCGCGGCACGAGCCACTCCGACTGCAGCTCCTCGCCGGCGGACGGGGTGAAGTCGAGCCGGAAGTGCGGGAGCCGCTCGTGCCACGGGCCGGGCACGCCGCCCTGCGTCGTGCTGGCCGCCGGGTCCGCGCCGGGGATGGGGTGCGCGGGGCCTGCGGGACGGGCGCCGGTGAGCTCGTCGCCCGGTTCCGGCAGCCGCCACGCGTCACCGTCGACGCGGTGCTTGCGCCACACCTGGCCGACGGTGCCGCCCCGCCAGTCGGTGAAGAGGCTGACGGACGCGGCGGAGGACATGAGCGCGTCGAACCGGTCGAGCGCGGTCGTCCACGGCAGGTCGGCCCACACCTCCTGCGCGACGTCGTACGTCGGCTCGACGGCGAGCGTCACGCGGGTGACGATCCCGAGGCCGCCGAGCGCGACGACGGACCCGGCGAGCTCGGGGTCGTCGGGGCCGAGGGTGCGGACCTCACCACCCGCGCCGACGAGCTCGAGCCCGCGCACCGCGGCCGACAGGTTCTGCGTCCGGTCACCCGACCCGTGCGTGGCCGTGGCGACGGTCCCGGCGACGGCGATGTGCGGCAGCGAGGCCATCGTGTGCAGCGCCCAGCCGGCGGCGTGCAGGTCGGCGGCGAGCTCGCCGTAGCGGACGCCGGCGCCGACGGTGACGGTGCGGGCCTCGGGGTCGACCACCGTCGGCACCTCGAGCCGGTCGAGCGCGACGAGCGTGCCGGGGGAGTCGGCGAGGTCGTGGAACGAGTGCCGCGACCCGAGCGCACGCACGTGCCGGGCGCCGGCGACAACGTCGGCGACCTCCTCGACGCTCGTCGGCCGCACGACGGGCCCTCCGGCGAACGTGTGGCTGCCGGCCCAGTTGGTGAGCACGGGTCCTGCCTTCCTCAGCGCGACGGCGCCGTGACGAAGATGTCGAACAGCTCGGGGGTGTGCGCGTGGACGAGCACCATGAAGACGACCGCGTCGAAGAGCAGGTGGACGACGAGCACGTACGTGAGGGACTTCGTCAGCTGGAACGTCAGGCCCTGGACGAGCGCGAACGGGACGGTGAGCAGCGGCCCCCACTCCCGGTACCCGAGCTCCCAGAGGAACGACACGAAGACCATGGCCTGCAGGACGTTCGCCGTCCACACCGGGAAGTGCCGGCGCAGCAGCGCGAACACGGTGCAGATGAAGAACAGCTCGTCCCACGTCCCCACGGCGTTGACCCCGACGAACAGCCGCGCGACGTCCTGCCCCTCGACGACCGTCGGCCAGTTCTGGTACGCCCCGGAGGAGAGGAAGTAGTACGGCAGGAGCAGGTAGCCCGCGACCTGCACCCCGATGAGGTACGCCCACTGCGTGCGCGTCCAGCGCTTCCCGGTGCGCCACGGGAACCGGATGACGCGGTCCTTGAAGACGAACCGCGAGACGAGGAACGGCACCGCCACGGCGAGGGACAGCGCGATGGTGAACCGCACGATCCCCGCGTCGGACAGGTCCGCGGCGAGCGGGATGGCGCTGACGATCGACATGCCGAGCGCGATGAGGAACAGGTCCTTGCCGAGCCGCCGGTCGACGGCGAGCCCGAGCGCCACCCCGGCGACGAGCGGCAGGTAGGCCAGCGGCCGCACGTGGACCGCGAACATGAGGATCGCCGACCCGCAGACGAGGGCCGCCGCCAGCACCCGCCACCAGGCGGTCGCCCCGCGCAGCGCGGGTGGCGCCCCGACCGTGTGCGCGTCGTCGTCGGTCACGGCGCGTCCGTCGGTGGTCTCCTCGACCCCGACCTCCCTCGATCCCATCCGCACACCCTGCCTCACGTCCTCGCTGCCGTCGACGCGGGACGCCACGCCGCCGCGCAGGTCAGCGGCGGGACGTCCCGGGCTCATGGGACGGCGAGCGCACGGACCGTGCCGATCGTGTCGGCCTCGGCGGCGGTCTTGTCGTCCCGGTACCGCAGCACCCGCGCGAACCGCAGCGCGAGCCCGCCGGGGTACCGCGTCGAGCGCTGCAGACCGTCGAACGCGATCTCGACGACCTGCTCGGGCCGCAGCGTCACCGTCCACCCGTCGTCGGTGACCTCGAGCTCGCGGAACCGCCGGGTCTGCCAGGCGAGCATCTCGTCGGTCATGCCCTTGAACGTCTTGCCGAGCATGACGAACCCGCCGTCGGGGTCACGCGCCCCGAGGTGGATGTTCGACAGCGTCCCCGCCCGGCGCCCCGAGCCGCGCTCGACGGCGAGCACGACGAGGTCGAGGGTGTGCCGCGGCTTGACCTTCACCCACGCCGCGCCGCGGCGGCCCGCCTCGTAGGGAGCGTCGGCGGCCTTGACGACGACGCCCTCCTGGCCGTCGGCGACGACGGCGGCGAAGTGCTCGGCGGCCACCAGCGGGTCGGCGGTGACGACGCGCTCGACGACGTGCGGTGCGGCGACCTGGTCGAGCACGGCGAGGCGCTCGCGCAGCGGGGCGTCGAGCAGGTCGTGGCCGTCGACGTGGAGGACGTCGAAGAAGAACGGGCTGAGGGTCGCGGACGCCGCGAGCTCGGCATCGCGGGTCGCGCTGCGCGAGGCGGTCTCCTGGAACGGCCGCGGGCGGCCGGACGCGTCGAGGGCGAGCGCCTCGCCGTCGAGGACGAGCCGGTCGGCCGGCAGCGCGCGCACGGCCGCGACGATCTCCGGCACGCGGCCCGTGATGTCGTCGAGGCTGCGGGTGTAGACGCGCACATCCTCGCCGTCGCGGTGCACCTGGATGCGGATGCCGTCGAGCTTGGTGTCGACGACGGCCTCCGCGGCGGGGACCTCCGTGGTCCCGGCGCGCGCGCCGAGCTGGGCCAGGGCAGCGGCGACGTCGGGAGCCGACTGGGCAAGCATCGGGCGCACCGGACGACCGACGGTGAGCGTGAACGCGCCGAGCGCGGCGCGGGCCTCGTCGGGTGACGGCGCTCCGAGCGCGGCGACCGCGACGGCCTCCGTCTCGCCCGCGAGCATCGCCGCCCGCCGCACCTCGTCCGGTGCCACGCCCGCCGCCTCGGCCACCGCGTCGAGCAGCAGCGCGTCGAGCGCACCCTGCCGCAGCTCACCGGTGACGAGCCCACGCAGCAGCCGCTGCTCGTCCGCCGTCGCGGCGGCGAACAGGTCACGCGCGAGCGCCGTGCGCGCCGTCGAGGACCCGGCACCCGACAGCGCGGCCATCTCGGCGAACGTCGCGTCCACCCCGAGGACGTCGAGACTCGCGACGTCCGCCGGTTCCGGCAGCGTGCTGAGCGACCGCCAGCCGAGCCCGGTGCGCCGCTGCCGCAGCTCGCCGCCGAGGTACCGCGAGACGACCGCGACCTCCTCGGGCCCGGCCTGCGCGGCGCGGCGC
>JAEXEM010000136.1 GCA_023401045.1 Actinomycetes bacterium | reverse complement strand
GTGCGCGACCGTGCCGCGTCGGCCCACGCGCCCTGCGCGACGTCGACGACCCGCGCCGACGCGCCGTTGCGGCCCGGCACGGACACCAGGGTGACCGCACCCGCTGCGACGAGCTCGTCGAGGGCCTCGGCGGTGACGACGTCGAGGACCGCGTCGAGCAGCACCGGCGCGGCGACCGCGCACACCTCGAGGGTCTCGCGGGCCGCCGGCGAGAGCTGCGCGAGCTCCTGCTCGACGATCTCGATCGACCGGGTGCCGCTGCGTGCCCGCCCGTGCCACACCCACACGCCGCCGCGGAGCACGAGCGCGCCCGACTGGCGGGCGTCGTGCAGCGCCTCGCGCAGGTGGAACGCGTTGCCGCCGCTGATGCCGAGCAGGCGGTGCACGGTGTCGGTCGTCACGGGCCCGCCGAGCTCCTCGACGAGCCAGTCCTCGACGGCCCTCGGCCCGGGAGCCGCGAGGTCGACCCGGTCGACGTGGTCGTCCTTCCACAGCGACGCCCACGGCTGCTGCGCCGCGGCCGCGGTGCGCAGCGTCGCGACGAGCGCGAGCTCGCCCTGCCGCACGAGCCACTCGACGACGCGCGCCGAGCCGCTGTCGAGCAGGTGGGCGTCCTCGACGCGGAGCACGACGGCGCGGCCGGCGGCGCGGCGCAGGAGGTTCGAGCTGAACGCGTCGAGGGTCGCGGTGAACGAGCCGAGCGCCTGCCCGGTGTCGTCGAGCAGGGGCTCGAGCGCGCTGAGCGGCAGACCGTCGCGGACCGAGGCGCCGCTGACGGTGACGACGTGGAGGTCCGCCGGCGCACCCGCCGCGGTGAGGGCCTGGGTGACGGCGTGCGTCTTGCCGGACCCGGGCGGGCCGACGACGAGCACGCTGCCGCCCGCCGCGACCGTCGCGGCGACGGTGTCGACGGCCTGCGGGTGGAGCACGGCGGTGCGCCGCCCGCGCTGCGTCGGGACCGCCGTGCCGCGCTCGGCGGACCGGGGTGCGCGTCCCTGCGCTGTCGTGCTCATCCGGGGACCTCCTGCTCTGTGGGCACAACGTCCCACCCGCGTGCGGCGCACGAGAAGCCCGTTCGTGACCTGCACCGCACTGGGCGCACCCGTGCGGGGCAGTCGGTCCCGAATGACCGGAGTTTTCACCCGGTGAGCGGTGGCGCCGCCCACCTTCGGTAGCGATTACCGATGTCCCGCCCGGGACCTGCTGCCTAGCCTCCGGACGATCCCCCAGTGCGCCGAGGCGACCGACGTCGCGCCGGCTGGAGCGACCCGAGCAAAGGACGACCCCCGTGCCCACCTACACCGCACCCGGCGTGTACGTCGAGGAGATCCCTTCGTCCCAGAAGGTCCTCACGTCGGCCCCGACGGCCGTCACGGCCTTCGTCGGCTTCACGGCCACCGCGCCGACCGACGACCCGAACGACCCGCAGGGCCTGGCGCCGCGCCTCGTGACGAGCTGGCCGCAGTTCGAGGCCCTCTACGGCGGCTTCGTCGAGGGCGCGATGCTGCCGCTGTCGGTCTACGGCTACTTCCTCAACGGTGGCACCCAGGCCTACATCGTCCGCGTCCCCAACGCCGAGCCGTCGGGCAAGCCGGCGACGCTCGAGCTGCCCGCCGCCGACCGCGTGCTGGGGCTGCCGGTCGCCGTCGAGTCGCTCGAGCCGGACGCCGACGTCACCGTCGTCGTGCAGACGGACGACGCCCCGGACGACCTCGAGGGCCCGAGCACCTTCACCCTGACGATCCTCGAGGGCGGCGAGGCCGTCGAGACGTTCCCGAACCTCGGCCTCGGCGGCCCGCGCGACGCCGCGACGGTCGTCAACGCGACGTCGACGAAGGTCAAGCTCGAGATCCGGCTCGAGGAGGAGACCGACCTGTCGAGCCAGCTCGAGCTGCTGCGCCCCGGCACGTACGCCCTCGAGAAGGCCGCGCCCGTCCCGGTGGCCGTCAACGGCCGCAAGTTCGCCGGCTCCGAGTCCGCGCGCACCGGCATCAACGGCCTGGCGATCGCGGAGGACGTGACGATCGTCGCCGTCCCCGACCTCGTCACCGCGGCCACGCGTGAGGACGGCTCGCTCGACCTCGGCCTGTGGAAGGCCGTCCAGACCTCGCTCATCGCGCACTGCGAGCAGCACGCCAACCGCATGGCGCTGCTCGACACCCCGCCGGGGCTCACCCCGCAGCAGGCCAAGGAGTGGCGCGCCGAGGTGGCGCAGTACGACTCCGCGTTCGCCGCGATGTACTACCCGTGGATCAAGGTCGAGAACCCGCTCGGCTCCGGCGCCTCCGCCGAGATCGTCGTCCCGCCGTCGGGCCACGTGGCCGGCGTGTGGGCCCGCACCGACGAGACCCGCGGCGTGTGGAAGGCCCCGGCCAACGACACCATCCGCGGCGTGCTCGACGTCGAGCGCGCGGTGACGCAGAACGAGCAGGCCTTCCTCAACCCGGTCGGCATCAACGCGATCCGCCCCTTCGGCACCCGCGGCATCCGCATCTGGGGCGCGCGCACGCTCGCCTCGGACACCGACTGGCGCTACATCAACGTCCGCCGGCTGTTCAACATGGTCGAGTCGACGATCCTCGAGGGCACCCAGTGGGCCGTCTTCGAGCCGAACGACACGACCCTGTGGGAGGGCGTCAAGCGCACCCTCGGCGGCTACCTGCACGGCCTGTGGCAGGCCGGTGCGCTCTTCGGCTCGACCGCGGACCAGGCGTTCTTCGTCCGCTGCGACGAGACGACCAACACCCCGGAGTCCATCGACGCCGGCCTGCTCGTCGTCGAGGTCGGGCTGGCGCCGGTGAAGCCGGCCGAGTTCGTCGTCTTCCGGATCAGCCAGAACAAGCAGAGCGCCGCCTGACGGCCGGCCACCCACCCACTCGTCCCTGACAGGAGCCCCCCATGTCCGCAGCCGGACTGTTCAGCGCCGACCCGATCGTCTCGCAGAACTTCTTCCTCGAGATCGACGGCCAGGTCGTCTCCGCCCTCATGTCGGTCTCCGGCCTCGACGTCGAGGTCGGCGTCGGCAAGGTCACCCAGATCGGTGCCGACGGCAAGAAGCAGCAGGTGAAGTTCCTCGGCCAGACGGTCGAGGTGCCCGACCTGCAGCTCACCCGCGTCGCCCCCGGCGACGTCACCAACGACGCGCTGTGGAAGTGGTTCAAGGCGGTCCGCGAGGGCGGCCTGTCCGGCGACCGCGCGCAGAACCGCAAGAACGGGTCGGTCGTCCTCTACGACGCCGGCGCCAAGGAGGTCGCGCGGTTCAACTTCTTCAACGGCTGGCCGAGCAAGATCTCGACCGACCAGCTCTCGGTCGACGGCTCGGACGCGATCAAGGAGACCGTCACCCTCGTCATCGAGCGGCTCGAGCGCGTCAAGTGACCCTGCGCACCCGGTACGAGTTCACCCTCCCTCGCGGTTACGTCGACCGCGAGGGAGCGGTGCACCGCCAGGGCGTCATGCGCCTGGCGACGGCCCGTGACGAGCTCGAGCCGCTGCGCGACCCGACGATCGCCGGGCCGGACGACCCGCGCCTCACCGTCGTCGTGCTCGCGCGCGTCGTCGAGCGGCTCGGGTCGCTCGAGCTCGTGACGACGCACGAGATCGAGGGGCTCTTCGCCGCCGACCTCGCGTACCTGCAGGACTTCTACGGCGTCATCAACTTCGGGACGCCGGACGAGCTCGAGGAGTTCCTCGCGGCGCAGGCCCCCGCGGTCGCGGCGCCCGCACCGGCGGCACCCGCCCCGGCGCCCGCCGCCGGCGGGGACGACGCCGAGGAGACCCCGGAGGCCGTCGTGCCCGCACCGCGGGCGTCGCGCCGGGCCATCGAGGAGCTCCCGGCAGAGACGCGGTGACGCGGCGGTGCTGCGCTACCCCGTCGACGCGGTCTGGCAGGAGATCGCGTACCTCGCGTACCACCTGCACTGGCCGCTCGACGACCTGCTCGACCTCGAGCACCTCGACCGCGTCCGGATGGTCCGCGCGGTCGCCGCGATGAACGAACAGGCCTGGGAGGCGGTGCGGGAGAGTGTCTGAGCAGACACCGCTCGGCGGGGGCGTGCCCTCGGCCGCGAGCAGGTTCCTCCTCGAGGTCGACGGCGTGGAGATCGGCACCTTCCAGGAGGTGCGCGGGCTGCGCCTCGACGTCGACGTCGTCGAGTACGTCGAGGGCGGCCACAACGGGTACGTCCACCAGCTGCCGGGCGTCATGCGCTGGCCGCACCTCGTCTTCACGCGCGGCATGGTGCAGTCCGACGCGCTCTTCGGCTGGGTGCAGCGCACCTCCGGTGAGGGGTTCGCCGGCAACGGCGACACCCTCACCCGCGCGACGGGCGCCGTCACGGTGCTCGACGACACGGGCCGACGCACGCGCTCGTGGGAGCTCGACGGCGTCTTCGCGGTGAGCTGGACCGGGCCGTCGCTCTCGGCCGACTCCGACTCCCCGCTCACCGAGAGCCTCGAGGTCGCCCACAACGGGTTCCGTGCGGTGACCCGGTGACGACCTCCTCGACCACCCCGACCACCCGGGCGGCCTCGACGACCCCGGTGGCGCCCCTCGGGGCGTCCGTCGCGGCGCGCTGGCGGCGGCCCGGGCCGGTCGGGCGCCCCCGCCCGGCGC
>JAEXEM010000092.1 GCA_023401045.1 Actinomycetes bacterium | reverse complement strand
CGCCGGCACGGCCCGGACCGGTGCCGGGCCCCCGGCCGAGCCCGAGCGCGGCCGGCAGGACGACCTCGAGCCGCTTGCCGCCGACCTCGACGACGACGCGCTCGAGGGCGGCGTCGGGCAGCTGCTCCTCCTCGGGGGCAGGGGCGGGTGTGCGGCCCAGGCCCGCGACGGTCTCGGCGAACTCGGTCTCGATCCAGCGGGTGTGGACGGAGAACGGCGCGTCGTCGGCGGGCACGAAGGCCTCGGCGTCGAGCACGGCGCGATGGAAGGGCACGACCGTGGGGATGCCGACGACCTCGAGCTCGGCGAGCGCACGCCGGGCGCGCTCGACGGCCTGCCGGCGGGTGGCGCCGGTGACGACGAGCTTGGCGATCATCGAGTCGAACAGCCCGGAGACCGTGTCGCCCTCGACGACGCCCGAGTCGACGCGCACCCCGGGGCCCGAGGGGAAGCGCAGCCGGCTGATGCGGCCGGGCGCGGGCAGGAAACCCGCCGCCGGGTCCTCACCGTTGATGCGGAACTCGATGGAGTGCCCGCGGGTCGTCACCTCGGTGTAGCCCAGCGGCTCGCCGGCGGCGATGCGCAGCTGCTCGCGGACGAGGTCGATGCCGCTGATCTCCTCGGTGACCGGGTGCTCGACCTGGAGACGGGTGTTGACCTCGAGGAACGACACCGTGCCGTCGGCGCCGACGAGGAACTCGCACGTGCCGGCACCGACGTAGCCGGCCTCGCGGAGGATCGCCTGGGAGGCCTCGACGAGCGTGCGGCGCTGGGCGTCGGTGAGGAACGGTGCGGGCGCCTCCTCGACGAGCTTCTGGTGGCGGCGCTGCAGCGAGCAGTCGCGCGTGGAGACGACGACGACCGTGCCGTGCTCGTCGGCGAGGCACTGCGTCTCGACGTGCCGCGGCCGGTCGAGGTACCGCTCGACGAAGCACTCGCCACGGCCGAAGGCCGCGACGGCCTCCCGGACGGCGGACTCGTACATCTCGTCGATCTCGTCGGCGGTGCGGGCCACCTTGAGGCCGCGGCCACCGCCGCCGAACGCCGCCTTGATGGCGACCGGCAGGCCGTGCTCGGCGGCGAACGCGTGGATCTCGGAGGCGTCCGCGACCGGGTCGGGGGTGCCGGCGACGAGCGGGGCACCGGCGCGCTGCGCGATGTGGCGCGCGCTCACCTTGTCGCCGAGGGCGTCGATCGCCGCGGGCGGCGGACCGACCCACACGAGGCCGGCGTCGATGACGGCCTGGGCGAACTGGGCGTTCTCGGCGAGGAACCCGTACCCGGGGTGCACGGCGTCGGCGCCGGAGCGGCGGGCGACGTCGAGGATCTTCGCGATGTCGAGGTAGGTCTCCGCGGCGCGGGCACCGTCGAGCGCGTACGCCTCGTCGGCGACGCGCACGTGCAGGGCCTCGCGGTCGGTGTCCGAGTAGACGGCGACGGACGCGACACCGGCGTCGCGGCAGGCACGGGCGATGCGGACGGCGATCTCGCCACGGTTCGCGACGAGGACCTTCGTGATCTCGGGCACGGCTCACCGTAGCGTGCGGCGACGCCCTGCCCCCGACCGCGCCACGACGTGCGGGACAAGATTGGGGCAACGCCCAAGGGGTGCGGCGAGCGCTTGTAGGAACCCACCACACCGGGCCGTGCGGTACGGCGTCGAGGCGTGCCGGGTTGTCGGCCGAGGACAAAGCGCTGCCCTCCGGCGCGCCGGTGGAACGCGCGGGCGGGCCGCCCTCAGCGACGCCAGAGCGCCGGCACGGTGAGCCCGATCTCGCCGAGCAGGTGGCGCAGCAGCGGCAGGCTGAGTCCGACGACGTTGTGGTGGTCGCCCTCGACGCGCTCGACGAACGGCCCGCCGAGACCGTCGATCGTGAACGCCCCGGCGACGGCGAGCGGCTCGCCGGTCGCGACGTACGCGGCGACCTCCTCGTCCGAGATGTCGGCGAAGTGGACGACGGTCGAGGCGGTCGCGCCGAGCGTCGCACCCGTCCCGCCGGCCGACGGGTCGCGCTCGTCGACCACCCAGTGCCCGGTGTGGAGCACCCCGGAGCGCCCGCGCATCTCGCGCCAGCGCGCCACCGCGTCGTCGGCGCCGGTCGGCTTGCCGAGCACGCGGCCGTCGAGCTCGAGCATCGAGTCGCACCCGAGGACGACGACGTCCTCGTCCTCGTCCCAGCTCGCGACGTCGACCTCGTCGAGCCGGCGGGCCACGTCCTCGGCCTTGGCCTGGGCGAGCAGGAGGACGACGTCCGCGGGCTCGAGGTCCCCGTGGCGCTCGCGGGCCGCGGCGAGCACCACGTCCTCGTCGACGCCCGACACCGCGACGAGCGGGTCGAGGCCGGCTGCGGTGAGCGTCGAGCGGCGGGCGGGGGAGGCGGAGGCGAGGAGCAGGCGGGTCACGGCGACGACCCTAGCCGCGGCGCGGACGCGGGTGGGGGTGCGCGCGCCGGGTGGGTGCCCGCTGCGCGCCGGGTGTCCGCAGGACGTCCGACCCCTCCGCGCCACAGGCGGACGGGGCAGAATGGCGACTCCGAAGACGGCGAGGAGACGACGGTGACCGACGCGACCCGGCACGTGAACGACGAGGACGTCGTGACCGACCGCGACCACGACGGGCTCGAGGTCCTCGGGGCCGAGCCGCCCTCGGGGACGAGCACCCCGCAGCCCTGGCGGCGCCGGACCGCGATCGAGATGGTCGTCTCCGGGATCATCGGGCTCGTCGCCTCGTTCGTGCTGTCGATCGAGGCGATCACCCTCGCCGTCGGCGAGGCGACCGGTGAGGCGGCCCGCCTCGGCTGCGACTTCAACTCGGTCATCAGCTGCAGCACCGTCGGGCTCTCGTGGCAGGCCGAGCTGCTCGGCTTCCCCAACGCGTTCCTCGGCATCGCCGCCGAGGCGGTCGTCATCACGGTGGCGACGGCCGTCATCGGCGGGGTGCGGTTCCCGCGGTGGTTCATGCTGTGCGCGCAGGGCATCTACACGATCGGCCTGCTGTTCGCGTGGTGGCTGTTCCAGCAGGCGTTCGTCGAGATCAAGGCGCTGTGCCCGTGGTGCCTGCTCATCACCGTGACGACGACCCTCGTGTGGGCCGGGCTCACCCGCCTCAACGTCCGCGAGCGGCACATCGACCTGCCCGGCCGCGCCGGCCCGTGGGGGCGGCGGTTCGTCGCCGCCGGCAACGACTGGTTCGTCACCGTCGCCGTGCTCGTGCTGCTCGCCGCGGTCGTCTTCGCGCGGTACGGCTGGACGCTGCTGTGAGCGTCGCCCCCGCCGCGCGCGGGGCCACGACGCGCTGACACGGTCGGACCCACGACGACGACGGCCGCCCGGGAACCC
>JAEXEM010000068.1 GCA_023401045.1 Actinomycetes bacterium | reverse complement strand
ATGCCGACGAGCTCCTGGGCGTGCGGGTGCTCGGCCCCGGTCCGCCACACGAGCACGACCGCGGACCCCGGTGCCTCGGGCACCGGACGCACCTGCGTCCCGCGCCGGTCGTGCAGACGGGCCAGCGAGTGCGGCACGAGCAGCAGCCCCTGCTCGCCGGCGACGAGGTCGGCGGCGGTCGGCAGGTCCGGGACGTCGACCGCGTCGGCGTCCGGCGGCAGCCAGCCGAGCACGTCGTCGCCCGGCACGAGGAACGTCTCGCCGGCGAGGTCGGCGACGTCGACCTCCTCGACGACGGTGAGCACGTGCTCGCGTGGTACGACGACGAGGGTGCGCTCGGTCCACAGCGGCACGACGGCCCAGCCGTCGGACGTCCGCGGCGTCACCGGCGGCAGCCCCGGCGGGTGCGTGCCCTCCGGCGGCAGGCGCAGGACGACGGCGTCGACGTCACCGGCGAGCACCGCGTCGACCGCCCCGCCCGGGTCGGCGTGCACGACCTCGAGCGGGTCGTCCGGCAGGCGCTGCGCCCACACCCGCGCCCAGCGGTCCGGGCTCGTGCCGGGAACGAGGAGCAGCCTCATCGCACCCTCCGCACGACGACGTCGGTGACCGCGTGCCCGAGGTCGAGCCCGCGCTGCTCGAAGCGTGTGACGGGCCGGTGCGCCGGGCGCGGCACGACCCCGCCGGCGAGGTCCGGGTCGGCGGTGAGCACCTCGACCATCTGCTCGGCGTAGTTCGCCCAGTCGGTCGCGACGTGCAGCGTGCCGCCGACCCGCAGCCGGGCGCGCAGCAGCGCGACGTGCGCCGGCTGGACGAGCCGCCTCTTGTGGTGGCGGGCCTTGGGCCACGGGTCGGGGAAGAACGCGTGCACCGCGTCGAGGGAGCCGGGCGCGACGTCGGAGCGCAGCAGGCGCAGCGCGTCACCGTGCGCGACCCGCACGTTCGTCAGCCCTTCGCGCTCGACGAGCAGGAGGAGTGCCGCGACCCCGGGCAGGTGCGCCTCGACCGCGAGCCAGTCCCGGTCCGGGTCGGCCGCGGCCATCGCCGCGGTCGCGTCGCCCATGCCGGAGCCGATCTCGACGACGAGCGGTGCCCGCCGCCCGAACAGGGCGACGGTGTCGAGCAGACCGTCCGGGGTCCGTGGGGGAGCCGCGCGCGGGTCGTCGACCGAGAAGCCCCAGCGGCCGAACAGCCGCTCGAGCGCGCCGGTGCGGTCCTTGCCGAGCGGCGCGCGCCGAGGGTGGAAGGTGCGCAGCGGCTCGTGCGGCCGCGACGCACGGTGGGTGAAGACGTCGTCCCGCACCCCACCACCCTAGGCGCTCGCCCGAGGGGTCAGAACCCGTCCTCGTCGCGCACCTCGAGCAGCGCGGCCAGCTCCCCGGCGGGGCCGCGCACGAGGAGCATCCGACCGTACGGGGTGTCCTCGGGGCCGCTGACGACGTCACCGTCGAGGGCGCCGACCCGGCGCGCGGCGTCGTCGGCGTCGGGCACGGCGAGGTACCAGGTCCACGCCGCGGGCACGTCCCCTGCCCCCGGACCGTACCCGCCGATGCCGAACGCCGGGGTGCCGCCGACGGCGAGCGAGGCGTACCGGAAGTCGGGGGCGCTCATGTCCTGCGCGTCGTACCCGAAGAGCTCGACGTAGAACCGGCGCGCGGTGTCCGGGTCGTGCGACATCTGCTCGGCCCACACGGACGCGCCCGGCACGTCGGTGACCTCCCACCCGGTGCGCGCCCGGGACTCCCACAGCCCCACCGCGGCCCCCGTGGGGTCGGCGACGACGGCCATGCGGCCCTCGTCGAGCACGACGACCGGCGGCAGCAGCACGGTGGCGCCCCCGTCGACCGCGCGCTCCACGGACTCGGTGACGTCGTCCGTCGCGAGGTAGACGCACCACCAGGCGGGCGTCGGGGCGTCCGCGATGCGCACCCCCGCGACGGCCTTCCCGTCGAGCGTCGCGATGAGGTACGCGCCGTCCTGGGAGGCGTCGAAGCGCCAGCCGAGCAGCGCCCCGTAGAACCGCTGCACCGGGACCGGGTCCGCGACGGTGATGTCCGCCCAACCCGGCGTCCCGGCAGGCCACGGGCTCGGGCTGACGGTCATCGCGGGGGCCTCCAGGTGCGGTCGTGGGTGGGGACGGCGGCGAGCACACTCAACCACCGCCGTCCGCGTCGCGCACGGCGTGCGGGCGTGCTACTCCGGTGCCATGGCCCGTGACGGCTCGGCCCCGCGCGACGAGTCGACGTTCACCGTCGTCGTCGCGATGGCGGCCAACGTCCTCATCGCGGTCGCCAAGACCGTCGCGGCCGTCCTCACCGGTGCGGCGGCGATGGTCGCCGAGGCGGCGCACTCGTGGGCGGACACCGGCAACGAGGTGTTCCTCCTCGTCGCGCAGCGCCGCGCCGCCCGCCCCGCCGACGCCTCCCACCCCATCGGGTACGGCCGCGAGGTCTACGTGTGGTCGATGTTCGCCGCGATCGGCCTGTTCGCGGTCGGGGCCGGGGTGTCGGTGACGCACGGGATCACCGAGCTCGTCCGGCCGCAGCCGTCGCAGGACTTCGTCGTCGCGTACGTCGTGCTCGCCGTGGCGTTCGTCCTCGAGAGCGTCTCGTTCCTCCGGGCCGCGCAGCAGACCCGCTCCGACGCCCGGCGCCGCGACCGCGGGCTCGTCGAGGAGGTCCTCGCGAGCTCCGACCCGACGGTCCGCGCGGTGTTCTTCGAGGACGCCGCCGCGCTCGTCGGCCTCGTCATCGCGACGGCCGGCATCGTCCTCAACCAGGTGACGGGCTCGGACGTGCCCGACGCGATCGGCTCGATCCTCGTCGGGCTGCTGCTCGCGTGGGTCGCGTACGTCCTCGTGCGGCGCAACCTCGACTTCCTCGTCGGGGAGTCCGTCGACGCGCGCCTGCACGACGCCGCGCTGCGCTGGCTGCTGGCGATGCCGCAGGTGGCGCGCGTGACGCAGCTGCGGCTCGAGGTCGTCGGTGCGCGGCAGGTGTTCGTCACCGGTGCGGTCGACCTCACCGGCGACCCCGACGAGGAGCAGGCCTCGCACGAGCTCGCGGACCTCGAGACGGCGGTGCGGGCCCGCCCGGGCATCGCGGGCGTCGTGCTGTCGCTCTCGGAACCGGGCGATCCCGCTCTCGTCCCGTCGCCCTCACCGTCGCAGGGCACGGGCGCGGGTCCGGCCTGAGGGCTCGCCCGTCGTCCGGGGCGCCGTTCAGCCGAGCCGCTGCGCGAGGAAGTCGGTGACCTCGCGGAGGTAGCGCTCGCGGGTCGGCGCGGGGGAGAGCGCGAGGTCGTGCGCACCTCCGGGCACCTCGACGAACGTGACGTCCGGCCCGAGGCGGTGGGCGAGGGCCGCGATGTGCGCGGGGTCGAGGACGCTGTCGGTCGTGAGCAGCGCGTCGTGGTGGACGCGGTCCGGCCCGGCGGCGTCCGAGGCGAGCACGAGCACCGGCACGTCGACGGCGAGCCCGCGCGCCACCCGGGCGTGCGCGCGCCGCACCGTGCGGACGAACCCGGTGCGCACCGGGAAGCCCTCGTGCGGCTTCCACGCGAGGTCGAAGTCCCACTCGCCGCCGGTGTCCCGGTGCAGCGCCCGGCCGTAGTGCGGCGCGATGCCGCGCAACGGCACCCGCGGCAGCCGGCCGCCGAGGAGGTCGACGACGCGTGTGACGACGGTCCGCTCGACCCACGTGCCGCGCAGGTCGAGCCACGGGGAGTTGAGCACGAGCGCGTCGACGAGGCCGAGCCCACGGCGTGAGTCGGCCCACAGCGCGGCGGTGAGCCCGCCCGTCGAGTGGCCCATGAGGACGACGACGTCGTGCTCGGCCCGCAGCAGCCGCACCGCGGCGTCGATCTCCTCGACGTACGCCGCGAGGTCCGTCGTCTCGTTCGGCGGGCGGCCGGGGCGGATCGAGCGGCCGTGGTCGCGCAGGTCGAGGGCGTGCAGGTCGTACCCGGCGGCGGCGAGCGCGTCACCGACGTGTGCCTGGAAGAAGTAGTCGACGAACCCGTGGAGGTAGAGGACGGCCCGGCGGGACGGCTCGGCGTCCGGCACGCGGCGCACGAGCGTGGCGACCGGGTCGACACCCGTGCGCGCCGTCACCGCGTCCGGGCGCAGGTGCAGCGTGCGGGCCCGCCAGCCCTCCCCGAGCACGTCGACGGTCTCGTCGTCCCACCTCGCAGCGTCGCGCAC
>JAEXEM010000049.1 GCA_023401045.1 Actinomycetes bacterium | reverse complement strand
GAGCAGCGCGCAGACGAGGGCCGCGGCGGACGTCCAGCGCTCGCGGCGACGGTCGTCGGCGGTGCCCGCGCGCACCGCTGCGTCGGTCGGGGTGCGGGAGCCGTCGGTCGGGGGGCGGTCCGCGCGGTGGCGTCCCGCCGGCCGCCGCGTGCCGTGCTTCACGTTCACCCGGCCACCGTCCCCGTCTTCTCGGTCTTGTCCCACGTGCGCGGCGCCCCGCGCCACTCCCGCACGTACGCGTGCACCGTGATGGCGCACAGCAGCGGCCCGAACCCCACGAGGTAGAGCAGGGGCCGCGAGAGCAGCCCGACGACCGGCACCCCCTCGAGGTCGTGGACGACGCGCGCGAGCAGCATCGACAGCACGGGCCACGCGTAGAGCCCGAGCGTCCACACCGTCGCCGCCGTCGCGTCGAGGTCGAGGCCGACGACCGCCGGCAGCGCGTCCCCCCACAGCTGCGGCGAGGCCGACGCGACGACGAGCAGCAGCGCCCCCGCCCCCGGGAACATGAGGGCCTCGAACCACGTGCGCCGTGCCGTCTCGGTGTCGACGAGCAGCGTCGTCCCGGTGAGGAAGAGGTACGTCGCCAGGCCGAACCACCAGAGGTTCCCGAACAGCGTCTCGGCGGTGCCCGGGGCGACGAGGTAGAGCCCGACGAGCCCGGCCGAGGCGGCGGCCAGCGCGAACGGCAGCCCGAACACCGAGAACCACACGAGCCCGAAGTCGGGCGACCCGAGGCGGTGGCCGCGTCGCGGGCGGAACCACACGTCGCGGAAGCGCGAGGTGATCTGCACGTTGCCGCGCGCCCACCGGGTGCGCTGCTTCCACAGCGCCCGCACCGAGTCGGGCTCCTCGGCGAGCACGACGGCGCGCCCGTCGAAGACGACGCGGCGGCCGTCGAGCTGGGTGAGGAACGTCGTGAACGTGTCCTCCGCGAGCGTCGAGGTGTCGATGCGCCCGCCGATCGCCTCGAGGTTGGCGCGCGAGTGCAGCTGCGCTCCCCCGGCGAGGCACGCGACCGCGCCCATGACGTTCTGCGCGCGCCGGGCGCACGCCTGCGCGGTCACGTACTCGTAGCCGACGAAGCGGGAGACGACCCCGGGCCGGCGCGAGCCCTCGCGGATGAACGCGGTGACGGCGCCGACACGCTCGTCGGCGAGGTGGCGCGTCATGCGCCACAGCGCGTCGGGCCGGTAGACGACGTCGGCGTCCATGATGAGCACGGCCTGCGCCCAGTCGTCGGCGAGCAGGTGGCCGATCCCGTGGTTGAGGGTGTGGGCCTTGCCCTCGCCGCCGCGCTCGCGGCGCAGCAGGACGATCCGTCCGGGGTGCCGCTCGGCGGCCGCGCGCACGACGTCGGGGGTGTCGTCGGTGCTCGCGTCGTCGACGACGAGGACCCGCAGCCGGTCCGGCGGGTAGTGCAGCGCCATGAGCCGCTCGAGCGAGGCGGTGAGCACCGCGCCCTCGTTCCACGCCGGCACGACGACCGCGACCCGCGGCAGGTACGGGCCGGTGCGGGTGAGGTGGTTGCGCCACGCGTGCAGCGGGATGAGCGCGTACTGGTAGACACCCGCGAGCGCCGGCACGAGGCCGAGACCGACGAGGCCGACGAGCACCGCGACGAGCACGCCGTGCCAGGTGCCGGCGGTCACGCGACGACCTGCTCGCGCAGCCACCGGTAGGCGCCGACGTCGGCCGCGTCGTGCGCGTCGCTCGAGGCGACGAGGAGGACCCCCGCGGCGCGCCAGCGCGCGGTGACCCTCGGGCCGGGGCAGTGCCACTTCTCGTTGACCTCGGCCGGCGTCCCGGTCGCGACGAGCAGGGCACCCAGGGCGTCGACGAGCTCGTCGGGCACGTCGTCCTCCCCCAGCCCGACCTTGGGCAGCACGGAGAACGGGTGCGCGAGCTGGGCGCGGCCGGCGCGCTCGACGGCCCGCATCGTGCCGGTGACGACGAGCTCGACGACGTCGGCCGCGCTCACCCGCCCCTCGGCGATCAGCCGGCGCGTCGTCGACGGGCTCCATGGCCCGTCCGTGCCGGGCACCTGGTGGTCGGCGAGCAGGACGCGGTCGGCGCCGTGCGCGGAGCCGAGCCCCGCGAGCACGTCCGGCGGTGCGTCGATGCCGCCGTGCACGTCGAGGATCTTCGCCTCGACACCGGTGAGGACCCGCACGTCGCCGGCGGTGGCGGCGACCGCGTGGACGGCGGCGAGCATGTCCGGCACGTGCGTCGAGGACGCCCGGACGTGGTCGACCATCCGGACCTCCCGCAGCCCGGCGCGCTGCGCCGCCGCGACGTTCTCCGCGGGTGTGCTCACCGCGTCGTCGGAGAAGGTCGAGTGGACGTGGTGGTCGCCGTCCAGCCGCGGGGCGGCCGCCGTCACGACGCGGGGTGGACGTCGGCGAGCGGCAGGAAGACGTCCTCGAGGTAGCGCACGTTGGCGACCTCGGTGAACTCGACGGTGCGCGGTACGGGCCGGCCGAGCACGTCGTCGAGCAGCAGCGAGGGCATGTCGACCCCGGCGGCGACCGTGAGCGGCATCGCGCCCGGGAAGCGCGGGTTGACCTCGAGCAGCGCGGGCACACCGTCGGCGTCCCGCTTGAGCTGGACGTTCGCGACGGACGTGAGTCCGACGGCCTGCGCGACGGCGACGGCGGTCGCGACGAGCTCGTCGTCCCGGACCGTCACCCCGGCGACGGCGACCCCGGAGTCGACGCGCAGCCGGGCGCGCGGCACGGCCGCGACGACGTGGCCGGTGGAGTCGGCGAGGACGTCGACGGAGTACTCCTGCCCGGGCAGGAGCTCCTGCACGAGCAGGTCGTCGTCGTCGTGGACCGCGTCGAGCTCGCGGGCGGACGTGACGACCCGGACGCCGCGGGAGCCGGCCCCGCGGCGCGGCTTGACGATGACGGGGAAGTCCCAGCCGGACAGCGCCTGCGGGGTGCCGAGGAGCTCGGTGCGCGGCACCCGCACCGTGCCGGCGCACGCGCGGGCGAGCGCGAGCTTGTCGAGGCAGGTGTCGAGGGTGTGCCGGGAGGGCGCGGCGAGGACGGTGCCGGCGGCGGCGAGCGCGTCGCGGGCCGCGGCGAGGCCGGGCAGCTCGACGTCGACCGTCGGGAGCAGGACGTCGATGCCGTCCGCGGCGCACATCGCGGCGACGACGGCGACGAAGTCGTCGGCGAGCCCGGCCGGGACGATCCGGCGGTTCGGGCCCGGCACGAGGTAGAGCCCGCTGGCCCACCGGTCCATGTCGGCGGCGACGACCTCGACGTCACCGCGACGCAGCAGCGAGCGCACGACCGCGACACCGGCCGGTCCCCCGGCGCCGGTGACGAGGACGCGGGTCACGCGGTCGCCCCGCGCTGCTCGGGCACGGTGAGCGCCGGGGTCTCGGCGACCGGACCTCCGGCCAGCGCCGCCTCGCGGACCGTCTCGAGCGGCTCGGCGTAGCGGCCGGTGCCGAAGCGCGCCCAGTACCGGGCGGTGGCCCGCACGACCTCGGGGTCGAGGTAGTCCCGGTGGGCCTGGGAGGTGAACGCGGCGAGCATCTCGACCTTCTTCTCGACGAACCCGTCGACGGGCACGAAGCGGGACGGCCGGAAGTCGACCGTGCTCGACGGGCTCTGGAAGCACGCGACCGACCGGACCTTGCGGGTGGCGACCATGACGGCCTGGTGGACTGCCCGGTGGTCCTGGTGCCGGTCGTGCGCGGAGTGCGTGTAGACGACCGTCGGGGCGACCTCGCGCACGGTGCTCTCGACGACGTCGATGAGCCCGGTCGCGCTGGCCATGCGGGTGTCCTCGAAGTCGTGCAGGTACAGGCGCGCACCGATGACGGCCGCCGCGGCGAGCGCCTCGTGCCGCCGCGAGTCGGCGTCGCCGCCGACCGCCCCGCCGGAGAGCGTGAGCACGACGACGGTGTCGCCGGCGGCCCGGTGGGCGGCGAGGGTCGCCCCCACGCCGATCTCGACGTCGTCGGGGTGCGCCCCGACGGCGAGGACGACGTCGCGCGCGCCCGCGGCCTCCCGGCGGCGACGGCCCTCGGCGGCGAGCGCGGCGACCCGCTCGAGGAGGACCCCGGCGGCGACGGGCTTGACGAGGAACTCGTCGGCGTCACGGCGCAGCGCCTCGACGGCGTAGTCGACGGACGCGTACGCCGTCATGACGGCGACGGGCGTGCCGGGCGCCTGCGCGCGCAGCTCGACGAGCAGCTCGAGCCCGCTCATGCCGGGCATCTGGATGTCCGTGAGGATGACGTCCGGCACGCGGCTGGCGATGTGCGCGAGCGCCGTGACCGCGTCCCCGGCCACGGTGACGTCCATGCCGCCACGGCGCTCGAGGACCGTCCGCAGGTAGCCGGCCGTGTCGGCGTCGTCCTCGACCACGAGGACGTGGGTCCGTGCTTCCGTCACCGCAGGTCCTCCTTGCCGGAGCAGTGCCGGGCTCACGCTAGGCGGCACGTGCGGGCACGTCGCGGGCGGTGCCGCGGGCCGCGACGGGACGAAGGTGGGCGTTCGTCGTGTATCAGGACGGGTCGGCCGCTTCCGGAGCGGGTGAAATCCTCCGACCAGGGGCGACGCGCGTGGCGGAGGGCCCGGTCGGTCGTCCGCGCGCGGGACGGCTGTCGCCGACCTAGCGTCGGTGGCATGGCGACGAGGCTGGGGGCGTCGTGCCGCGGGTGCCGGCCACCGGGCCGCGGCCGGGTGGGGTCGGTGTGAGCACGCGCCCGGGCCCCGGGGTCGCCACCGTCGTCATCGGGGTCGTCGTCGCGGTCGCCGACGTCAGCGCCGTCAACTCCGTGCTGCCCGAGCTGCGCCGCGAGCTCGGCGCCGGCGCGAGCGACCTGCAGTGGGTCGTGTCGGGCTACGTGCTGACGTACGGCCTCGCGATGATCGTCACGGGCCGCATCGGGGACGCGCGGGGACGCCGCCCGACGTTCCTCGCCGGCATCGCGGTGTTCACCGCCGCGAGCGTGCTCGCCGCACTGGCGCCCTCCCCCGGCGTGCTCGTCGTCGCGCGGCTGCTGCAAGGGTTCGGGGCGGGGTTCCTCAACCCGCAGGCCACGGCCCTCATCCGCGAGATCGTCCCGCCGCCGGGTCGGCCACGGGTCTTCGCGCTCTACACCGGCTGCGTCGGCGCGGCCCTCGCCGTCGGCCCGTTCCTCGGTGGGCTGCTGGGCTCGGAGAGCTGGCGGTGGGTCTTCGGGGTCAACGTGCCCGTCGGCCTGCTCGTCGCGCTCGGTGCGTTCCGCTTCCTGCCACGCACACCGCCGGCCGGGGCGGCAGCTCGGCCCGACGTGCCCGGGGTGCTGCTCCTGTGGGCCGGGCTCGCCCTCCTGCTCGTGCCGGTGCTCGAGCTGTCGGACCTGCCGGGCCCGCTCGTCGTCGCCGGGCTCGCCGCGGCGGTCGTCGTCCTCGCGCTGTTCGTCGTGCGGGAACGTCGCACGGCCGCCCGCGGGGGCGTGCCCGTCGTCGACCTCTCCCTCTTCCGGCAGCGGTCCTACACGTGCGGTGTCACGCTCAACCTCACGTTCCAGGCCGGGCTCACGGCCGTCATCTACGTGCTCACGCTCTACCTGCGCAGCGGGCTGGGCCTCGACCAGCTCGCCGCGGGTGCGATGCAGCTGCCCGTCGCGCTCGGCTCGCTCGCCGTCGCACCGTCCGCGGCCCGGCTCGCGAGGCGCCCGCGGCTCGGTGAGCTCGCGGGTGTCGTCCTCCTCGTCGTCGGCTCGGCCCTCACGTGGGCGGCGATCGAGGTCCTCCACGACTCGACGACCGCCATCCTCTGGGCCGTCGTCGTGCCGCTCGTCGTCGTGGGCGTCGGCGGCACGCTCGTCATGTCGCTCAACCTCGGGGTCACCAACGCGAAGATCCCCGCCGAGGAGGCCGGCGCCGCCAACGCGGTGCGCCAGACCACCGCACGCATCGGGTCCGCGCTCGGTACCGCGACCGTCGGCGCCCTCGTGCTGTCCGCCCTCGGGCCCGTCGGCATCGGCACGACCGCCCGGGCCGAGTGGGACCGGGCGATGACCGCCGGCATGGCGCTCTCCGTCGCGTTCCTCGCGGTCACGCTCGTGCCGGTGCTCGTCGACCTCGTCGCGACGCGGCGGGAGCAGCGGGCGGCACGGTCGGGTCCGACGGCCGCGACGCCCTGACGCGGGCACCGGACGACGCGAGCACCGCCCGCGACCCGGCCGACCACCCCCACCCCCCGGGCTGTCCCCCGCGCGAGGGACCCGCAGGGGCCCACCGGGCGGTGACCCGCACGGTGGGGCCCCGTCCGTAGCGTCGACGCGACGCGGCCGACGGGGTCGCGCACCTCGAGATCGGACTCCTCATGCGCTTCCTCCTCCAGCTCGTCGCCGTCGTCGCCGCCTGGTTCGT
>JAEXEM010000034.1 GCA_023401045.1 Actinomycetes bacterium | reverse complement strand
GGGGAGGACGGTCGTCGTCGTCGGTGACGGCGCCGTCGGCCTGCTCGCCGTGCTCGCGTCGCGCCGCCTCGGCGCGGACCGGGTCGTCGCGATGAGCCGCAACGCCGACCGGCAGGCCCTCGCCCGGCGGTTCGGCGCCACCGACGTCGTCACCGAGCGCGGCGACGAGGGCGTCGCGAGGATCAAGGAGCTCACCGGCGGGCTCGGCGCGCACAGCGTCGTCGAGGCCGTCGGGACGCAGGAGTCGATGATGCAGGCCATCCGCTCGACCCGCCCCGGCGGGCACCTCGGGTACGTCGGCGTCTCGCACGACGTGTCCCTGCCCGGCCCCGAGCTGTTCTTCGCCGAGATCCACCTGCACGGCGGGCCCGCGCCCGTCCGCCGCTTCCTGCCGGACCTCGTCACCGCGATCTGCGAGGGCGACACCGACCCCGGAGAGGTCTTCGACCTCACCCTCCCGCTGGAGGACGCCGCCGAGGGCTACCGGGCGATGGACGAACGGCGCGCGATCAAGGTGCTGCTGACGCCGTGACCCCCCGCCCGGACCTCAGGTACTCGGTGCTGGCGGCGCCGTGGGCGCGCCGGGGCTGAGTGTCTCGTCGTCGACGTCCGGGACGAGGATGGTGGCGAGGCTGACGCGACGCTGCCCCTCCGTACGTCGTTCGCGGTAGGGCGCGAGCAGCTCCATGAGGTCCGACTGCAGCTTCTCGAGGTCCTGGGTGTCGAGGTGGAGCGGCGCACGTCCGAAACCGAGGAAGCTCCGGGTGTCCGTGCGGCCGTCCTCGAGGGCATCGTCGAAGTCGTTCGAGAGCCCACCGAGGAACATCGCGAACCCGGAGCGCAGCTGCGCGGCGTCCATCGCCTCGAGCTCGTCGGGACCGACGTGCGCCATCCGCCGGCCGAGTGCCAGCGTGCGCTCGACGCCCCCTCGAACCTGTCGTTCGTCGACGACGGCCAGGAGGTCGGCATCGAGCATCGCCGCGACGTGCCGGTACAGCGTGGCCTGCTTGACCTCGGGCAGAGCCGCGCGGAGCTGGGTCGTCGTCATGTTGCGACCGCCCAGCTGCTGAATGATCTTCATGCGAACCGGATGAAGCACGAGGTCGGCAACAGGACGCTCTTCAGGCATGGCTCTCTTCCCTGATTGTTATCAGCCTGATAACATTCATCTCGACACGCCGTCGCCGAAGCGGAGGAGAGCGCGATGACGCACACAACCTATGGGCCTGCAGGCGTCGACGTGCGCTTCCCCGGCTGGGAGGCGGCGATGGCCGGCCGGGCCCGCGTCCACGTCCCGTCCAGCGCGATCCTGTCGGCTCGCGCCGAACCCGGCTGGACCTCGGAGATCCTGGGTGTGCGTTCCGGCCTCGTCGTCTCCGGCCGTCGCAAGCTCGGCACCTTCACCCACCCGTCGGGTGTGCGGCGCCTGGTGTCGATGAAGCGCGGCGTGCCCCTCCTTCGGCTCCGGACCGACCGGCAGCAGACCGGTTTCGACGAGATCCTGCTGAGCACCGACGACGCGGACCGCATCGTGCACGAGATCGACGAGGACCACGCCCGATGAGGCATGCGCCGATCGAGATCCGCGGGCTCCGGAAGAGCTTCGGGCCCGTCGAGGCCGTCGCGGACGCCACGTTCTCGGTGGCCCCCGGACGCGTGACAGGCTTCCTGGGCCCGAACGGTGCCGGGAAGACGACGACCCTCCGCGTGCTGCTGGGGCTGGTCCGACCGTCAGGAGGCACGGCTCTCGTGCACGGGAAGCGTTACCGGGACCATCCTCGCCCTGCGCGCCTCGTCGGAGCGGTGCTCGACATCGCAGGGGCGCACCCGGCGATGACTGCCAGGCAGCACCTCCGCACGTCCAGCGCGCTGTCCGGGCTCGGCCCGGCACGAGCCGACGCGGTGCTCGCGCAGACCGGCGTGGCCGCCTTCGCTGACCGTCGCATCGGCACGTTCTCGACCGGGATGCGCCAGCGTCTCTCGCTCGCCACCGCCCTGCTGGGCGACCCGGACATCCTCGTGCTCGACGAGCCCTCCAACGGCCTGGACCCTGCGGGCATCGTCTGGCTGGGGACGTTCCTCAAGGAGTTCGCGGGATCGGGGCGCACCGTGCTGCTGTCCAGCCACGTGCTCAGCGAGGTCGAGAACACCGTGGACGACGTCGTGCTCATCGACAACGGGCGGGTGACGCGAACCGGCTCGCTCGCCGAGGTCCGCTCGTCCGTCGGGTCGCTCGAGGACGCGTTCCTCCGTGCGACGCGAGCGGGAGGTCAGCCGTGAACGTCATCCGCGGTGAGATCCTCAAGCTGCTCACGCTTCGCCTCGTGCTCTGGACGATCCTCCTCGCGGTGGGCTGCGGTGCGCTGCTGACCGGAGTGCTCGCACTCGTCGGGCCGGAGAACGCGACCCCGCCCCTTCCCGGGCTCGACACCGCGGACGGCGTCGCGATCGTCCTCGGCCTTCCCGCCGTGCTGCTGTTCGTCCCCGCGCTCGTCGGGACCATCGCGATCACGTCCGAGTACCGCCATCGCACGATCGGCACCACGTTCCTCGCCGTGCCGCGGCGGGGGCAGGTGCTCGGCGCGAAGCTCGTCGCCTTCACGCTGCTCGGCCTGGCCTACGGGGTCGTCTCCTCGGTCGTGTCCGGTGCGGCACTCTTCGCGGGCGCAGCGGTTCGAGGGGTCACGGTGCCGGTGTCCGTCGGCGACGTCGTCCTGCCGTTGCTCCAGCTCGCGCTCGCGGCGACCGTGTACACCGTGCTGGGGGTGGGCATCGGGGCCCTGGCGCGCAACCAGCTCGTCGCGGTCGGCATCGTCCTCGGGTACTTCTACTTCCTGGAGTTCGTGCTCATGATGCTCCCGGGCGTGAGCTCGCTCTACCCCTTCATGCCAGGCGGTGCCACGGCCTCGCTGACGAGCTTCTCCTTCCTCACGGACACCCTGGCCGAGCAGACCTCTCTCAGCCCGGCCCCGCTCGTCTCCCCACTGGCGGGAGCCGTGATCCTGCTCGCCTACGCGGGCGTCGCCGGGCTCCTCGCCGTCGTCGTGACACTCAGGCGCGACCTGCGATGACGGACCGGCCGGATGCGTGATCGACGCTCTGCGCGTCGAAGTCTGCGGTGCGCCGGCGTCAGACGTCGACGGTCCGGAACGGGTCCGCCGCCTCGACCAGTTCGACCGGGACCTCGGGAAGCACGCCCGCGAGCCACCGGGCGTACTCCGCCATGCCCGCCTGCTCGGACGGCACGTGCCCGACCACGACGACCCCGGCGCACACGCCGGCGTCCACGGCGTCCGCCGCGTACTCGCCGGTCTCCCACTCGTGGCCCTCACCGAGGACGAGCGCGTCGACGTCCGACCGGGCGAGCAGGCGGCGGTTCCACTGGAAGCCCTGGAACCCCGGCTGCACCCCGACGACGGACACGGGGGCCTCCGGGTCGCCGACGTACCGCAGCGCCCGCGCTCCGAGGGACCGTGCGACGTGCGCCGCGAGCTCGCCGAGCGTCGTCGTCGGCAGGTCGTAGACCCCGGGGTCGCCGGCCCGCTCCGCGTCGAGCCAGCCGAGGGCCCGGGCGACGCCGGTGAGGATCCCGTCGGGCTCGCGGTCGTGCCAGGCGTCGTGCGCGCGCAGCACCCGGATGCCGTGCTCGGCGACGAACGCCGCCTTCGCCGCGTGCACCGGGTCGCCCTCCGCGACGAGGGTCGCCTCGGACGTGCCGTGGTGGTCGAAGTACAGCGGCTCGTGCGTGACGACGAGGTCGAGGCCCTGCGCGGCCGCGCGGCGCAGCACGTCGAAGGTCGCCATCATCGTCACGGCGACCCCTCGGACGGGGGCATCGGGGTCGCCGGTGAGGAACCCGTCGACCGTCGTCCCCCGGGGCGGCGCACCGATGTGCTCGCCGATCCGCTCCGCCACCTGCCGCGCCGTCATCGCCACGCGGGGGAGCCTAACGACGGCCGGGCCGCGCCGCGCGTGTCTCAGGAGGCCTGAGTCGTCCACGTCCTCGCGCCGGTTGGGCGCACGGCACGTCACCGGGCGGACGGCCCGCGTCGGTGGTGCGCACACCACACGCTGTCCCGCCTCGGGTGGGCTTCCCGACGCCCCGCAGGGGGACACTGGTGCGGAGCACCACCAGGGTTTCGACGAGGAGTACACCAGTGCCGCAGGCAACAGTCCGTTGGTTCGACACCGAGCGGGGCTTCGGCTTCCTCGACCTCGGGGAGGACGGCGAGGACCTGTTCGTCCACGCCTCCGAGATCGTCGGGGACGACAACCGCAAGGTGCTCCGGGAGGGGCAGCAGGTCGAGTACGAGCTCGGCGAGGGCGACCGCGGGCCGCAGGCGCGCAATGTCCGGATCATCGGCGAGTACGCCGCCGACGCCCCCGTGGGCCAGCTCGGCACGGTCTCCTGGTACGAGCCCGCCAAGGGCTACGGCTTCGTGACGCCGGACAGCGGCGAGGCCGAGATCTTCGCGCACAGCTCCGCGATCATCGGCGGCGGTGTGCTCCGGGAGGGGCAGCGGGTCGCGTTCATGGTCGTCCCCGGTGAGAAGGGCCCGCAGGCGGAGCCCCTCATGCCGCTCGGTGCGAACGCGGCCCCGGCGCCCGTCGCCGACGGCGCGGACGGCACCGTGACGTTCTACGACGCGGACAAGGGCTTCGGTTTCGCCCGTCCCGACGCCGGCGGCGAGGACGTCTTCGTCCACGCCAAGACGCTCATCGGTACGACGGCGCTGGCCGAGGGCGACCGCATCAGCTTCACCGTCGCCGAGAGCGACCGCGGCCCGCAGGCGCACGACGTGCGGCTCGTCGGTGGCCAGGCCCGCCGCGGGGCTCCCGCGCACGGCCGAGGCGCGCCCGCCGCCCACGGTCGGGGCCGGAG
>JAEXEM010000402.1 GCA_023401045.1 Actinomycetes bacterium | reverse complement strand
CCCTCAGGGGGTGCCGGGCCGTCGTCGACGCACGTGACCGTCAGGCGGCCGCGTCCTCCTCGGTGAGGTGGCGCGTCTTCGTCTGGTCGAGCGGGATGCCGGGGCCGTTCGTCGTCGAGACCGTGGCCTTGACGATGTAGCGGCCCTTCGAGGCGGACGGCTTGAGACGCAGGATCTCCTCGAGCGCCGCCGCGTAGTTCTCCACCAGCGCGACGTCGGAGAACGACGTCTTGCCGATGATGAAGTGGAGGTTCGCGTGCCGGTCGACACGGAACTCGATCTTGCCGCCCTTGATGTCGGACACGGCCTTGGCCACGTCCATCGTCACGGTGCCGGTCTTCGGGTTCGGCATGAGACCACGCGGGCCGAGGACCTTGCCGAGGCGGCCGACCTTGCCCATGAGGTCCGGCGTCGCGACCGCGGCGTCGAAGTCCGTCCAGCCGTCGGCGACCTTCGCGATGAGCTCGTCGCCACCGACCTCGTCGGCGCCGGCGGCGCGGGCCTGCTCGGCACGCTCACCGTTGGCGAAGACGATGACGCGGGCGGTCTTGCCCGTGCCGTGCGGCAGGTTGACCGTGCCGCGGACCATCTGGTCGGCCTTGCGGGGGTCGACACCGAGGCGGAACACGACCTCGACGGTCGCGTCGTACTTCGTCGTCGACGTCGCCTGCGCGAGGCGCACGGCCTCGAGCGGGGAGTAGATCCGGCCGGGCTCGATCTTCTCGGCGGCGGCGCGGTACGCCTTGCTGTGCTTGGGCATCTGCCTGTTCTCCTTGTTCAGCAGTCGTGGTCGAACGGGCCGCACACGGGCCCTGCCACTGGTGGTGGCCGCAGGGCTCAGCCCTGGACCGTGATCCCCATGGAACGCGCGGTGCCGGCGATGATCTTCTCGGCGGCGTCGAGGTCGTTCGCGTTGAGGTCCTCGAGCTTGGTCGACGCGATCTCGCGCACCTGCTCGCGGGTGAGGGAGGCGACCTTGGTCGTGTGCGGCGTCGGGGAGCCCTTCGCCACGCCCGCGGCCTTCTTGATGAGCTCGGCGGCCGGCGGCGTCTTCGTGATGAAGGTGAACGAGCGGTCCTCGTACACCGTGATCTCGACGGGGATGACGTTGCCGCGCTGCGACTCGGTCGCCGCGTTGTACGCCTTGCAGAACTCCATGATGTTGACGCCGTGCTGACCGAGCGCGGGGCCGATCGGCGGGGCGGGGGTGGCCGCACCGGCGTTGATCTGGAGCTTGATGAGGCCGGTGACCTTCTTCTTCGGGGGCATGATGCCTTCCGTTTCCTCTCGTGGGCCGACGCCGTGGGCGATGACCCGGTTGCATCACCCCGCAGCGCGGGGTGGGCTCAGCGAGGTCAGATCTTCGAGACCTGGCTGAAGGACAGCTCGACCGGGGTCTCCCGGCCGAAGAGCGAGACGAGGACCTTGAGCTTCTGGCTCTCGGCGTTGATCTCGGAGATGGTCGCCGGCAGCGTGTCGAAGGGGCCGCCGTCGGTGACGGTGACCGACTCGCCGACCGTGAAGTCGACCTCGATCGGCGTGGCCGCGGCCTTCGTCGCCTGCTGCGCCGGGGCCTTGGCCTCGAGCGACGGGGCGAGCATCGAGTAGACCTCGTCGAGCGTGAGCGGCACGGGCTGGTGCGTGTGGCCGACGAAGCCCGTGACACCGGGCGTGTGGCGCACCGCGCCCCACGACTCGTCGGTGAGGTCCATGCGGACGAGGACGTAGCCGGGGATCCGCACGCGCTTGACGACCTTGCGCTGCGCGTTCTTGATCTCGACGACCTCTTCCATGGGCACCTCGACCTGGAAGATGTAGTCCTCCATGTTGAGGCTCTGCGTGCGCGACTCGAGGTTCGCCTTCACGCGGTTCTCGTAGCCGGCGTACGAGTGCACGACGTACCAGTCGCCGGGCAGGCGGCGCAGCTTCGTGCGGAACGCGGCGACCGGGTCCTCGTCGGGGTCGACGTCGTCGTCGGCGGTGACGTCGTCGGCGACGTCGGCGGCCTCGACGGGCGCGTCGTCGGTCTCGTCACCCGCGGTCGCCTCGACGGCCTCGACCGACTCCAGCGCGTCGGCCAGCTCGGCCTCGGCGCCCGGCGTGGGCTCCTGCGACTCCTGCGACACGTGCAACCTGCTTTCTCCGGTGGGTCGGCCGGCGCGCGCCGGCGGTGCGCGGCTCGGCCCGCGCGGGCGGGGTGGGCGCCGGTCTCAGCCGGCGCGCGTCACCCGAAGATCCAGAACGTCAGGCGCCCGATCCCCAGGTCCACCAGCGTCACGAACAGCATGACGACGGCGACGAAGACGAGGACGACGCCGGTGTAGGTGAGCAGCTCCTGGCGCGTCGGCCGGACGACCTTCTTGAGCTCGGCGACGACCTGCCGCACGAAGAGGGCGATGCGCGCGAACAGCCCGCGCTTCTTCTCCTCGCGACGCGGCGACCGGTCAGCCCGGTGCGCGGCCGAGCCCTCGGCGTCGGACGCCGCGGCGGCAGCGGTATCGCTCACGTCTGGCCCCTGTCTCGTGACTCGTCGTACGGCCCCCGGGCTGGGGACCGCGGGTGAGGAACGTCCGGGGACCGACGCGACGCGCCGGACCGACCGGCGGTCCTGCTCACGGCGGGCGGTCCGGGCCCCGAGCCTGCTCGGGACGACCTGACCGGTCCGCGTGCGCAGGGCAGACAGGACTCGAACCTGCAACCTGCGGTTTTGGAGACCGCTGCGCTACCAATTGCGCCACTGCCCTACGACGGCTCGGGCCGCCACGAGTCCGCCGGACCCTGTCGCCAGGGCGTGCTTCATCATCGCGATCGTCAACCGCCGGTGGAACACTGTACGCGACCGGACGCCTCGGGTCGAACCTGTCCGTCGCGGCTCTCGCCGAGCACCCGCGCAGCACCGCCGAAGCACCCGTGCAGCACGCCCGCGGCGCACCCGCGACGGCTGCGGGCACGTCCGCCGCGAGGCCACCCCGCCCGCCCCCGGCCCACCGGCGCGTCCGCCCCGTGAAATGCGGTGGCCGCCAGGGACCGACGGTCTGCGAGGATGGCCCCGTGAGCGAGCACAGCGCACCGACGACCACCACCCGCTCGCGCGTCTCCGCGCGCATCGCCGCGATCGCGGAGTCCGCGACGCTCGCCGTCGACGCGAAGGCCAAGGCGCTCAAGGCCGCCGGCCGTCCCGTCATCGGGTTCGGCGCCGGCGAGCCCGACTTCCCGACGCCGCAGTACATCGTCGACGCCGCCGTGCGGGCCGCGCAGGACCCGGTCAACCACCGCTACTCCGCCGCCGCCGGTCTGCCCGACCTGCGCGAGGCGATCGCCGCCAAGACGCTGCGCGACTCCGGCTACGCGGTCCGCCCCGCCGACGTGCTCGTCACCAACGGCGGCAAGCAGGCCGTCTACCAGGCGTTCGCGGCCGTCCTCGACCCGGGCGACGAGGTGCTGCTCCCCACGCCCTACTGGACGACCTACCCCGAGGCGATCCGGCTCGCCGGCGCCGTCCCGGTCGAGGTGTTCGCGGGTGTCGAGCAGGAGTACCTCGTCACCGTCGAGCAGCTCGAGGCGGCCCGCACGCCGCGCACGAAGGTGCTGCTCTTCAACTCGCCGTCGAACCCGACGGGCGCGGTCTACTCCCCCGAGCAGACCGCCGAGATCGGTCGCTGGGCGCTCGAGCACGGCATCTGGGTCATCACCGACGAGATCTACGAGCACCTCACGTACGACCACGCGGTCTTCACCCCGATCGTGCGCGTCGTGCCCGAGCTCGCCGAGCAGACGATCGTCCTCAACGGCGTCGCGAAGACCTACGCGATGACGGGCTGGCGGGTCGGCTGGATGATCGGCCCGTCCGACGTCGTCAAGGCCGCGACGAACCTCCAGTCGCACCTCACGTCGAACGTCGCCAACGTCTCCCAGCGCGCCGCGATCGCAGCGCTCACGGGCGACCTCACCGCCGTCGAGGCGATGCGTGAGGCGTTCGACCGCCGGCGCCGCACGATGGTCGCCATGCTCTCCGCCATCGAGGGGGTGCGCTGCCCCGCACCGCAGGGCGCGTTCTACGCCTACCCCTCGGTCGAGGGGGTGCTCGGGCGCACCATCCGCGGCGTCACCCCGACGACGTCCGCGGAGCTCGCGGCGCTCATCCTCGAGGAGGCCGAGGTCGCGGTCGTGCCCGGTGAGGCCTTCGGCCCCAGCGGCTACCTGCGCCTGTCCTACGCGCTCGGCGACGACGACCTCGTCGAGGGCGTCGGCCGCATCCAGGCACTGCTCTCCGAGGCCTCCTGACCGGTCCTCCCGGTACTCCGT
>JAEXEM010000400.1 GCA_023401045.1 Actinomycetes bacterium | reverse complement strand
GCCACGACCTGCGCCGCCCGCTGAGCGCCGCGACGGCAGCGGTGGGTGGGCTGCGCTCGGCGGGGGACCGGCTGACCGAAGCCGACCGGGACGAGCTGCTCGCCACCGCCGACGAGAGCCTCGCCGCGCTCGGCGCGCTGCTCACGGACCTGCTCGACGTCAGCCGGCTCGAGGCCGGTGCCCTCGCGGTCGCCCGTGGTGCCGTCGACCCGGCGGACGTCGTGCTGCCCGCGCTCGACGAGCTCGGCCTCGGCCCGGACGACGTCGAGCTCGACCTCGACCTCGACGTGCCCGCGGTGACGGCCGACCCGGTGCTCCTGCAGCGCGTGCTCGTCAACCTGCTCGCCAACGCCGCCCGGCACGCACCGGCGGGCACCCGGGTGCGCGTCTCGACGAGCGCGTTCGGCGGGACCGTCGAGATCCGCGTCGTCGACCACGGGCCGGGCATCCCCGCGGAGCGCCGCGCGGACGTGTTCGTGCCGTTCCAGCGGTTCGGGGACACCGACAACTCGACGGGACTCGGGCTCGGTCTCGCGCTGTCGAAGGGGTTCGTCGAGGGCATGGGTGGCACGCTGACGCCGGAGGACACGCCCGGTGGTGGCCTGACGATGGTCGTCGCGCTCGCCGTCGTGGGGGAGGGGGCGACGTGAGGATCCTCGTCGTCGACGACGACCCGCAGATCCTGCGGGCGCTGCGCATCACGCTCACCGCGCAGGGGTACGACGTCGTCACCGCGGCCTCGGGCGCGGAGGCGATCACCCGGGCGGTGCACCACCGGCCGGACGTCCTCATGGTCGACCTCGGCCTGCCCGAGCTCGACGGGCTCGACGTCATCCACGCGGTGCGCGGCTGGTCGGAGGCGCCGATCCTCGTCGTCTCGGGCCGCAGCGGCGCGGCCGACAAGGTCGAGGCGCTCGACGCCGGCGCCGACGACTACGTGACCAAGCCGTTCGCCGTCGAGGAGCTGCTCGCGCGCATCCGCGCCCTCACGCGCCGCGTCGTCCACGAGGAGGCGGTGCCCGTCGTGACGTTCGGCGACGTCACCGTCGACCTGTCGGCGCGGGTGGTCCGGCGCGGCGGGGAGCCGGTGCGGCTCACCCCGACCGAGTGGCAGGTGCTCGAGCGGCTCGTCCGCAACCCGGGCCGGCTCGTCACCCGCCAGACGCTGCTCACCGAGATCTGGGGCACCGCGCACGTGCGGGACACCGGCTACCTGCGCCTCTACCTCGCCCAGCTCCGCAAGAAGCTCGAGCCGGAGCCGGCCCGTCCGCGCCACCTCCTCACGGAGGCCGGCATGGGCTACCGGTTCGCCCCCGACCCCGTGGCGGACGCCCCGGGGTGACGCCTCACGCTCCCGGTGTCTCCGGGGCGGGGCGCAGGTCGGCGGACCAGCGTTCCTCGACGCGCCCGAACCGCCACACCGCGATCGCGACGAGCCACGTGACGACGAACAGCCCGACGATGACGAACCCGACGTAGCCGAGGTCGAGCCCGCCGATCCACGCGATCGGCCCGGACTCCAGCCCGAGCCGCTCGGAGACGATCGACAGCACCTCGATGCCGCCGATGAGCAGCGCGACCGCCACGGACAACCCCGTGATCGTGATGTTGTAGTAGACCTTGCGGACCGGCTTGGAGAACGCCCAGCCGTAGGCGAAGTTCATGAAGCAGCCGTCGATGGAGTCGAGCAGCGTCATGCCGGCGGCGAAGAGCACCGGCAGCGTGAGGATCGCGTACCAGGGCAGCTGGAACGCCGCGGCGCCGCCGGCGAGGACGAGCAGCGACACCTCGGTCGCGGTGTCGAAGCCGAGGCCGAAGAGCAGCCCGACGGGGTACATGTGCCACGGCTTGCGCACCGCGCGCGTCGCCGGGCCGAGCACGCGGTTGAGCAGCCCGCGGTTGTCGAGGTGGTGCTCGAGCGTCGCCTCGTCGTAGCGGCCCCCGCGCATGTCCTTGAAGACGCGCAGGATCTGGCGCAGCACGACGAGGTTGATGACCCCGATGACCAGGAGGAACACTGCCGAGACGGTGATGCCGATCATGCCGGTGGTCTGCTGCAGCGGCGACGACTCGTCCTCGACCTGACCGGCCAGCGCGCGCACCCCGAAGGCGAGCAGCAGGCACAGCAGGAAGACGATGGTCGAGTGCCCGAGCGAGAACCAGAACCCCACCGACACCGGGCGCTGGCCGTCGGTCATGAGCTTGCGGGTCGTGTTGTCGATGGCGGCGATGTGGTCGGCGTCGAACGCGTGCCGCATGCCGAGCGTGTACGCCGTCAGCCCGAGCCCGACGCCGAACGCGGTCGCGGTGCCCACCTCGTAGTGCGCGGGAGCGACGACCAGGACGAGCACGCCCCACCCGACGACGGTGAGCGCGAGGACGACGGACGCCATGACGGAGACCGACACCCACTCCCCGCGAGACAGCCTGCGGCGATGGCCGCGCGGGACCACCTCGTCCGTGCGCGTGCTCGACGACGTCGTCATGGCGGCTCCCCCCGGGTGCGTGTCACCCGCGGGGGTCGGGTGCGTGCTGCCTCTGCCACGGTAGTGCGACCCCGTCGCCGCTGCATCCGCTCGGCGGACCCGGCGACCGCGCCCGGTGCGGGGGCGAGGGCTACCGTGGGCTCACCGGGACGGGGGGACCGGGACGGTGGGGTGAGGGCGATGGCGACGGACGCACCTGGGACCGCGGGGCCGACGCCGCGGCCGACGGCCGAGATGATCGCGGAGGTGGGGGCGCGCCTGCGGGCGCGCGGCGAGCGCATGACGCGTCCGCGCCGGGCCGTCCTCACCGTCCTCGCCCGCGAGGACGGGCACCTCGGCGCCGAGGAGGTCGTCGGGCGGGTCGCCGCGTACGACCCGCGGGTCCACCGCGCGACCGTCTACCGCACGCTCGACGCGCTCGCGGACCTCGGCGTCGTCCAGCACGTGCACGTGCGCCGCACCGGCACGGCGTACCACCTCGTCCGCGACCACGCGCACCTGCACGCCGAGTGCCAGCGCTGCGGGGCGGTGCAGGACCTGCCGCTCGGCCTGCTCGACGGTGTGGCCCGGGTGGTGGCGCGCGACCACGGGTTCCGGCTGGCGCCCACGCACGTCGCGCGCTCCGGGGTGTGTGCGTCGTGCGCGGCCGCCGAGCGGGCCGCCGACCGCTGAGCCCGGGCCGGGAG
>JAEXEM010000341.1 GCA_023401045.1 Actinomycetes bacterium | reverse complement strand
GACGAGCTCCCCGGCGGTGCCGTCGCGCGGCGAGGTCACGAGGTCGCCTGCCACGTGCTCGATCGTGCCGGACGCCGGGTGCCGCCGCGCGACGAGCGTCTGCCCCCGCCCGAGGAGTCGTCCGGCTCAGCGAGTGAGCCGCGCGCGCACGGCCGCGGCGACGACCGCGGTGACCTCCGGCACGACGTGGAGGTTGAGCGCCGGCTCGACGAGCTCGGCCTCGAGCAGCACGAGCCCGTGCTCGGCGGAGTCGACGGTGTCGATCCGCGCGTAGAGCGGCAGGCCCAGCCCGGTGGCCTCGTCGACCGCGGCGAGGACCTCCTTGGCGAAGGTGGTCTCGGCGTCCGTCGCCTCGACCCGCTCCGGGTGCTCGACGTAGACGCCGCCGGCCAGGCCCCCGCCGACGGCCAGCAGCGCGCCCTTGGCGATCGCGTGCGTCACCGTCCCGTCGACGACGTAGAGCGCCTTCTCGCGGCCCGCGGTGAGCTCGGGGACCTCGGGCTGGACGAGCACGACGCCGCCGCCCTCGACGATCCGCCCCGCGAGGGCGACCGCGGCCGGGTCGTCGGCACGGAAGAGGCCGGTGTCGCGCGCCCCCGCGGACACCGCAGGCTTGAGGACGACGTGGGCGTCGCCCGGGAGGGCGGCGAGGTCGGCCTGCACGTCGAGCACGGACGTGCGGTACGTCGTCGGCACGACGCCGACGCCGAGGTCGGCGAGCTCGGCGAGGTACCGCTTGTCGAGGTTCCACCGGACGAGCGCGGGCGCGTTGACGACCTGGGTGGCCTTCTCGGCGTGCGCGAGCCACGCGACGAACTCGTCGTACCGCTCGGGGTAGTCCCAGGGGCTGCGCAGCAGCGCGAGGTCGTACCCGGCCCAGTCGACGGCGGGGTCGTGCCACACGACCGGTGCGGCGTCGACGCCCTGCGCCTGCAGCTCGGCGACGAGCGGCGCGGTGTCGTGGTCGGGGTCCGCCTCCGGGTACGTGTCGGTGACGACGACGGCGACGCGCGGGCGTTCGGAGGAGGGGGTCACGACCCGCACGATACGTGCGCGGCCGGGTGCCCGGGGGGCGTGAGGGCGCCCGGGTCAGGCCGGTTGCGCAGCACGGTCCGCGGCGGCCCCCCGCACCGTGCCGAGCAGCCGGGCGAGCGTCGCGAGCTCGTCGTCGTCGAGGCCGAAGGCCGCGCCGACGGCCCCCGGCACGTGGGCCAGGCGGTCCTGCAGCGCGCGGCCCTCGTCGGTGAGGACGACCTCGACCGACCGCTCGTCGTCGGCACGGCGACGACGGGTGACCAGGCCGCGCGCCTCGAGGCGCTTGAGGAGCGGCGACATCGTCCCGTAGTCGAGGTGCAGCCGGTCGACGACCTGGCGCACGGTCTGGTCGCCGTGCGTCCACAGCACGACGAGCACGAGGTACTGCGGGTACGTGAGGCCGACCGGGTCGAGCAGCTCGCGGTAGACCGACGTGAGCGCGCGCGAGGCCGAGTAGAGGTCGAAGCACAGCATCGTCGACAGCGAGATGCCCCCGGGGCGGTCCTCCCCGGGCACCTCGGTCGCCGCTGCGTGCAGGTCCGTCGTCATGCCACGAGTCTACGACGTCTTGACGTCCACAACTAGATCGTGCACGATGTAATTGTTCGCAAGGCAGATCGGCCGGCGCGACGCCGGCCCCATCGCAGGAGGGCACGGACATGCCGTACATCACCAGCACCGTCACCGACCAGCCCGTCGAGCTCTACTACGAGGACCACGGCAGCGGGCAGGCCGTCGTCCTCATCCACGGCTACCCCCTCGACGGGCACTCGTGGGAGAAGCAGACCGCCGCCCTGCTCGACGCCGGCTACCGCGTCATCACGTACGACCGGCGCGGCTTCGGCCGGTCGTCGGCCGCCTCGCAGGGCTTCGACTACGACACGTTCGCCGCCGACCTCGACGTCGTCCTCACGTCGCTCGACGTCCGCGACGCCGTGCTCGTCGGGTTCTCCATGGGGACCGGGGAGCTCGCGCGCTACCTCGGCCGGTACGGCTCCGGCCGCATCGCCAAGGCCGCGTTCCTCGCCGGCATCCCGCCCTACCTGCTCCAGACGCCCGAGACGCCGAACGGCAACCCGCAGGAGGCCGTCGACGGCATCATGGCCACCGCCCGCGCGGACCGCTACGCCTGGTTCGACGAGTTCTTCGGCAACTTCTACAACCTTGACGAGAACCTCGGGACGCGGATCTCCGAGGCCGCCGTCCGCGGCTCGTGGAACGTCGCGGCCGGGTCCGCGCCGTGGGCCGCGTACGAGGTCGTGCCGTCCTGGCACGAGGACTTCCGCGAGGACATCCCGAAGATCGACGTGCCGATCCTCATCCTCCACGGCACGGCCGACCGCATCCTCCCGCCCGACGCCACCTCGCGGCCGTTCCGGGAGCTGCGCCCGGAGGCGGCGTACGTCGAGGTCGAGGGCGCGCCGCACGGTCTGCTGTGGACGCACGCCGACGAGGTCAACACCGCCCTGCTCGACTTCCTCGCCTCCTGAGGCGACGTCCCGCCGTCCCGGTCCCCGGGGCGCCGCGACATCGACGAGCCGCCGTCCCGCCGCCCCGTGCGCGTCGGGGCGGCGGCTCGTCGCGCGGGTCGGGCACCGGGGAGCGCGCGGCGCCCGGC
>JAEXEM010000309.1 GCA_023401045.1 Actinomycetes bacterium | reverse complement strand
CCTTTGGTAGGTCTCCGTCGATCTCCCCGCCGCGTCCGCGGCGAAGCTGGTTGCCGCGGGTCGTCGCGGCGGGGGCGGCAGCCCTGTTGGCAGGCGCCGGCGCGGTGGCTGTGACGTCGGCGCCCGCAGCCGCGGCCACCGTGGACACCAGCGCGTGGTACGTCCTGGTGAACCGCAACAGCGGCAAGGCGCTCGACGTCTACAACCTCTCGACGGCCGACGGTGCCGACATCGTCCAGTGGTCGCGCAACAACGGCAACCAGCAGCAGTGGCAGTTCGTCAGCGCCGGCAACGGGTCGTACAAGGTGAAGTCGCGGCTCTCGTCGAAGGTGCTCGACGTCTACGCGAAGTCGACGGCCGACGGGGCCGAGGTCGTCCAGTGGCCCGACAACAACGGCGCGAACCAGCAGTGGAACGTGTCGATCAGCAACGGCTACGCGACGCTCGTCAACCGCAACTCCGGCAAGGCGCTCGAGGTCCAGGGCGCGTCGACGGCAGACGGCGGCAACGTCGTGCAGTACACGAGCTGGAACGGCGCGAACCAGCAGTGGCAGCTCGTCAAGGTGGGGTGACGCCCGCCGGCGACGGATGACACGACTGCCCCCGCACGGGTCCGTGCGGGGGCGGTCGTCCGTCATGAGCCGGGCTGTCGGACGGCTCCGGGGGTCAGGCGGGGACGCGCTCGCGGACGGCGGCGAGGACCTGGTCGTAGAGGCCGCGCACGTCGTCGGCGGGGGCGGCCTCGAGGATCTCGCCATCGGGGGTGAGGTCCTGGCCGAAGCGCAGGCCCGGGCCCGGCAGGACCACGGCCTGCACGCGGTCGAGCACCTCACCGAGCTGGCGCACGGCGCCGGCCGCGGCGCCCCACCCGTAGCCGACGACCCCGATCGGCAGGCCCTTCCACTCGGCGTGGAGCGTGTCGATCGCGTTCTTCAGGACGGCCGGGTAGCCGGCGTTGTACTCCGGCACGGTGAGGACGAGGGCGTCGTAGCTGCGGACCCGCTCGGACCAGGCCGTCGTGCTGGGCATCGTGTAGCTGCCGGTGGCGGGCTGCTCGGGCTCCGCGAGGAAGGGCAGGTCGATCTCCGCGAGGTCGACGATCTCGACGTCGGCACCCTCGGGGGCCAGGGTGCTCACCCACCGGGCGACCTTCGGGCCCACCCGGGTGGGGCGCGACGAGCTGATGACGATGCCGATCCGCTGAGTCTCCATGCCAGGCCTCAATGTTTGAAGCGACAACTACCATCCCGCTCCGGCAGTGAGACGTGTCACGTCGCGCCGTGCGGCGGCGGCATCGATGCGACACGGGCGGCGGCCACAGCCGCCAGGTGAGGGGCCGACACGTGCGCCGTCCGCGTCGGTCAGGTCACGACGTCGTGCAGGTGGCGGTCAGCCCGTCGGGGCTGCCGCTGCCGATGAAGCCGGCTGTCGTCGAGGCACCGGCCCCGAGACTGCCGTTCCAGCTCGCGTTGGACAGGGTGTTCGTGCCGCTGAGCACCGAGCTCCACGCCTGGGTGATCGTCGCGCCGTTGACGACGACCTTCCAGCCGTTGACGGCCGCGCTGCCTGCCTTGACGGTCACCTCGCCCTGGTAGCCACCGCCCCACGCGTTCGCGGCGCGCACGGTGGCGGTGCAGGACCCGTCGCCCGGCTGCGGTGCCGGGGTCGTGGACGGTGCGGGTGTCGTCGACGGCGGTGTCGGCGACGTCGAGGGCTGCGGTGCCGGGTTGCCGCCCGGCGTGATGTACGCGTCGATGCACTGGTAGAACGCGTTCACCGTGTCGGCGATGTTCCACCGGACGAAGATCTTGTGGTTGCCCTCGGGCAGGTTGTTGATGGTGTGGGTGAATCTCTTGGGCGGCATCGCCCCGTTGTCGTTGATCGTCGTGTGGAGGCGCCCGTCGACGAAGTACTCCCACGTCGACGTCGAGTGGTTGGCGACGATGTCCCACGTGAACGTCTGGTTCGTCTTGAGCGCCTGACGCGGCCAGGCGATCGACTCGTTGTCGAGCTCGGTGAAGCGGCCGCCGCCGGAGCACTGCATCGAGCCCTTCTTCGCCTCGACGCTCCACGGCTCGTACTGCACCGGGCCGCAGTTCTTCACGGCGCCGGTGTAGCAGAGGTCCTGCCGGCTGGGCGGGTCGGAGATCCACCCGTGGGCCTGCGCGGACGGCGCGGGCCCGAGCGCGAGCACGGCGAAGGTCAGTGCGAGCGCCGCGACGACTGCCAGCAGCAGCCGTGCGGCGGGGGATCGTGGTGCACGGGTCAGAACGGAAGATCTCATGGGGTCACCTCGCCCGGTTCGGTGCGGTCACGGACGGCCGACGCTACGTCCGCACCGCCCGGCCACCCAGGGCAAGAAACCATTCGTCCCGGCCCCGGTGCCGCCGGGGGCCGTCCTTCCGGGGCGGTGGCGTCCGCGTCCGGCGCACCTGCTGCCGGCACAGCGGGGAGGGGAGGGGCGGGCTCTCGCCGGCCGAGCGACGGCGAGCACCAGGTGCGCTGCGGTGCAGGTCCGTATCCTGCGGTCATGGCACTGCGCGCGCTGTTCATCGGCGGGACCGGCATCATCAGCACCGAGGCGGCGAAGCGGGCGGTCGCGGAGGGCGTCGAGCTCACGCTGCTCAACCGTGGGCAGTCCTCGAAGCGGCCCGTGCCCGAGGGTGCTCGCGTCCTCCACGCCGACGTCCGCGACCCGGAGTCGGTGCGCGCCGCGCTGGGCGACGAGGAGTTCGACGCCGTCGTCGAGTTCATGGCGTTCACCCCCGAGCACGTGCAGACCGACCTCGACCTGTTCACCGGCCGCACCGGGCAGTACGTGTTCATCAGCTCCGCGTCGGCCTACCAGACGCCTCCCACGCACCTGCCGGTCGTCGAGTCGACGCCGCTGCGCAACCCGTTCTGGCAGTACTCCCGCGACAAGATCGCGTGCGAGGACCTCCTCGTCCGGGCGTACCGCGAGACCGACCTGCCGATGACGATCGTGCGCCCGTCGCACACGTACGACGCGACGCTCGTGCCGATGGACGGTGGCTGGACGGTCGTCGACCGGATGCGCCGCGGCCTGGAGGTCGTCGTCCCCGGGGACGGGACGTCGCGGTGGACGATCACGCACAGCGCCGACGTCGCGGTCGGGCTCGTCGGGCTGCTGGGACGTGAGGAGGCCATCGGCGAGGCGTTCCACATCACCGGCGACGAGGCGCCGACGTGGGACCAGATCTTCCGCGCGATGGCCGCTGCCGCGGGGGTCGACGAGCCGCGGCTCGTGCACGTCGCATCCGAGGCGATCGCCGCCGCCGACCCCGAGCTGGGCGCCGGGATCCTCGGGGACAAGGCGCACACGATGATCTTCGACAACTCGAAGATCCGGCGGCTGGTCCCGCAGTTCTCGCCCCGCGTCCCCTTCGCGCAGGGCGCCCGCGAGATCGTCGCGTGGCACGACGCCGACCCGGCGCGCCGGGTGGTGGACGCGCAGTTCGAGGCCCTCACGGAGCGGTTGCTGGAGGCGTACCGGCCGCGGGCGCTGTGACGGCTCAGGCGATGGGCTGACCCCTCACGGCGTGGTCGTCGACGAACGCCCCGTCGACGACCACGGGCACGCACGTCGACACGTCCAGGGCCGCGGCCACGGTGACGTCGTCCCCGAACCCCGCCGCCGCAAGCTCACGACCACCGACGCAGTCCTGCAGCAGCCCGCCGACCGCGGCCTCGACCGACTCGAACATCGCGCGGGCTGCCGCTGCCTCAGGGCTGAAGCGGTCCGCGTGCCCGAGCGCGCCCAGGTGCGAGAGGACGGCTCCCGCGCCGAGGTGGTCCTCGAGCGCAGGCCGCAGGCTCCGGTCGGCACCCCACCGCTCGCCGGCAGCGACGACGGCCACGGTCCGGCCGCCGTCGAGGGCCGACGCCAGGC
>JAEXEM010000231.1 GCA_023401045.1 Actinomycetes bacterium | reverse complement strand
GGCGTACGCCGCGTCGAGCACCTCGCCGACGCGCGCGTCGGGGCCGGGCGCGACGTCGACGACGAGCACCCGCAGCGGCCGGCGCGCCTGGCCGGCCAGGGCCCGCAGCGTCGTCGGGAGGTACCCGGTGCGTCCACGGGTGACGACGACCGCGGTCACCGGCGTCGTCACCGGCACCGCCGCGGTCGTGAGGAGGTCCCCGGGGGACAGCGTGTCAGTCATGCTCGCGTCATCATGCCGTCGGCCCGACGGACCGCCCGGCAGGTGCCCGGGCGCGTCGCGGGTAGCCCCGTCAGACGACGCGCCGCTTGAGCTTGCGCCGCTCGCGCTCGGACAGACCGCCCCAGATCCCGAACCGCTCGTCGTTGGCGAGCGCGTACTCCAGGCACTCGGCGCGCACCTCGCACGAGATGCAGACCTTCTTGGCCTCGCGCGTCGAGCCGCCCTTCTCCGGGAAGAACGCCTCGGGGTCGGTCTGGGCGCAGAGCGCCCGCTCCTGCCACCCCATGGGACCGTCGTCCTCGGGCGTGCCGAACAGCGCGAGGACGTTCGTCGCGGGCGGGACGGGCGCGGGAGCGGCGACGTCGTCGGGGAAGCTCTCGTCGTCGAGCAGGTGCCACATGCGTGCCTCCGCGGGTGTCGTGCTCGGTGCTCGTGCCTGCCGGTCTCGGTCGCTGATCACGGCCGGCCCGACGTGAGGCGGCGCGGAGGCCGCGACCGTGGTGCGCGTCGATGGATCAGTTCTTGAATTACACGCGTGTCGTTCGGGATCGTCAACCGGAGACGTGCTAGATGCCCGACTTGCCCGGGTGAAACTTCCCGACACCCGGCGTGGCGGCCACGCGTGGCTAGCCTGGGCGTCGTGCACACTCCCGCGGACCGGCCCCCGACCGACGTCGCCGACCTGCTGGCAGGGCTCCTGCGGGAGCCCGGTCGCCCCCGGCTCACCTGGTACGGCCCGGACGGCGAGCGCATCGAGCTGTCCGGCGCCGTCCTCGTCAACTGGGTGAACAAGACGACCAACCTGCTCGTCGAGGAGTTCGACGCCGGCCCCGGGACGCGGGTGCTGCTCGACCTGCCGGGGCACTGGAGGGCGGCGGTCTGGGCGCTCGCCACGTGGCGAGCGGGCGCGACGGCGGTGGTGCCCGACGGCGACCCGGCCACCACCGCGCCGGACCCGGGCGCCGACGTCGTCGTCACAGCCCGACCCCACGCGTGGCCGGCCGCACCCGACATCGTGGCCGTCGCCCTCGGGGCGCTCGCTCGACGTGTCGACGGCCCGCTGCCCGCGAACGCGATCGACGGCGCCTCCGAGGTCATGACGCAGCCGGACACCCTCGGCCCGACCGCGCCGACCGACCCCGGCCGGGCGGCGCTCGTCACCGGGCGCACCGTGCTGCACCGTGACCTCCTCGAAGCCCCGGAGCGCCCACCCCACGGAGCCCGGCTCGCGCTCGTCGCCACCACCGCCGCCCAGGTCGCCCTCGACTGCCTCGGCGCGTGGGCGGTCGACGGGTCGGTCGTGCTGCTCGACCGGCCGCTGCAGCCTGACGACCCCGCCCTCGCGCGCCTGCTCGACGCGGAGCAGGTCACCGCCGGACGTCCGTGAGCGCCCTCGTCGGCCTCCTCCGATTCCACTAGTGTCGGAGCCGCGGCGCGCGTCCCGGGGAGGAGCGGTGCCCCCCCAGGGGAGGCCGTGCCGAACGGTTCCCGTCATCCGTGCAGCCGTGGGAGGCAGCGTGACGCGGTCAACTCCACCCGGCGAACGGGTGCCGTCCGGCACGCTCGACCTCCCTCCAGTGGAGGACGAGGCGCAGGGCGAGAGCCGCTCGCGTCCGCACCGCCCCGAGCTCCTCGTCGCGCTCGCGACGGCGGTCGTCGCGGCGGTGGTCGCGTGGCTGCGGCTGCCACCCGTCGCGCGGCAGACGATGTGGGCCGAGGACGGAGCGGTCTTCGTGCCCGTGGCGTCGGCCTCGTCGGTCACGACGTCCGCGTTCGAGCCCTACGGCGGGTACGTCCACCTGCTGCCGCGCCTGCTCGCCGAAGCGGTCGTGTCGACTCTCCCGCCGGAGGCGTGGGCGGTCGGGGTGTCCGTCCTCTCGTGCGGCGTCGCCGGGCTCGTCGCCGCAGGCGTGCTGCTGTGCGCGCGACCGCTCGTCCCCCAGCTCCCGGCCCGTCTCGCGCTCGCCGCGGTGACCGTCCTGGCACCGTTGCTGCCCATCGAGGTGCTGGGGAACCTCGCCAACGTCCACTGGCTGCTGCTGTGGCTCATGCCCTGGCTGCTCATCGCCGACGCCCGCGGCCCCGTACACCGCTGGGGCCTCGGCGTCGTCACGTTCGTGGTGACCGCCTCCGAGGTGCAGGCCGCCGTCTTCGCACCGCTCCTGCTCTGGCGCCGGCACGGCAGAGGCGTGCTCCCCCGCATGGTCGGCCTGCTCGCCGGCACCGCCCTCCAGCTGCACGCCGTGCTCACGACGTCCCGGCCGACCAACAGCGGCGAGGTCGCCACCGCACGGGGCGTCGTCCACGGCTGGGTCGTCAACGCGGTCCTGCCGTGGTTCCTCGGCACCGGGCCCATGCTCGACCGGGCGACTGGCGTGGCAGGCACCGTGGTCGCCCTGCTGGCCCTCGGTCTCGGTGCCGCGTGCGTCGTCCTCGTCGTCCGCCACGGCTCCCGGCCCGCAGCCGTGGCCGCCGTCCTCGCCCCCGCCGCGGGCCTGCTCCTCTGGGCGACCGCGGTCGTGCTCAACACCCCGCCGCTCCTCGAGGGCGGCACGTTCGACCTGCTCCGCTACGGGTACCTGGCCTCCCTGCTCGCCGTCGTACCGGTCGTGCTCGCCGTCACCGCGGTGCCGTGGACCCGCACCTGGCGCGTCGCCACGGCACTGCTCCTGGTCCCGCTGGTCTCGGGCACGCTCGCGGGCATGCTGCCCCCCCTCCAGCGCGAGCCGAGCACCGAGCGCGCCGACGGGCCGCTGTGGGCGCCGCAGGTGCGCCCGGCGGTGCGGGCCTGCCTCGACGAGGCCCCGCCCCCGACGGTGGTCCTCCGGTCGGCACCGGGCGGGTGGGGCGGCAACGTGACGTGCGAGGCCCTCATCGACTGAGAGCGGCCGGGTGGCGCGATGCGGCACACTAGGGCCTCATGCGCGGAATCATCCTGGCAGGCGGCTCAGGCACGCGGTTGCACCCGATCACGCTCGGTGTGAGCAAGCAGCTGGTGCCGGTCTACGACAAGCCGATGATCTACTACCCGTTGTCGACGCTGATCCTCTCGGGGATCCGGGACGTCCTCGTCATCACGACGCCCCACGACGCGCCGCAGTTCGAGCGGCTGCTCGGCGACGGCTCCCAGTTCGGCATCTCCATCAGCTACACGGTCCAGGAGAAGCCGAACGGTCTGGCGCAGGCGTTCGTCCTGGGCGCCGACTTCATCGGCGGCGAGTCGGCCGCGCTCGTGCTCGGCGACAACATCTTCTACGGACCAGGCCTGGGCTCGCGGCTGCAGCGCTTCCACGACATCGAGGGCGGCGCCGTCTTCGCCTACCGCGTGGCCGACGCCACCGCGTACGGCGTGGTCGAGTTCGACGCCTCGGGGCGCGCGCTGTCGCTCGAGGAGAAGCCGGCGCAGCCCAAGAGCAACTACGCGGTGCCCGGCCTCTACTTCTACGACAACGACGTCGTCGAGATCGCCCGCAACCTCCAGCCGTCGGCGCGCGGCGAGTACGAGATCACGGACGTCAACCGTGCGTACCTCGAGCAGGGCCGCCTGCAGGTGGAGGTGCTCCCTCGCGGGACCGCCTGGCTCGACACGGGGACCTTCGACTCGCTCCTCGAGGCCTCGGACTTCGTGCGGACCATCGAGCACCGGCAGGGCCTCAAGGTGGGCTCGCCCGAGGAGGTCGCCTGGCGGCGCGGCTTCCTCTCGGACGACGAGCTGCGCGAGCGCGCGGAGGCGCTCGTCAAGTCCGGCTACGGCACCTACCTGCTCAACCTGCTCGAGCAGTCGGGCGACCGGCTCTGAGCCTGCCGGTCGGGGGGGGCGCCCCCCCCCCCCCCCCCCCCCCCCCCGGCCGCC
>JAEXEM010000204.1 GCA_023401045.1 Actinomycetes bacterium | reverse complement strand
GTGCGCGCGGGTTCCTCGCGCCCGACGTCGGCCGGGCCGAGCTGGCGGCGGTCGCGGCGCACGTCCAGGCGAGCCCGGTGTCGTCCGTGCCCCCGGGCGGCCCGGCCCCGCTGCAGCAGCACCCGGCCTCGGCGCTGCAGGAGCAGCCCGTGCAGCGTGCGGACGTCGGTGTCGCGGCCCGTCAGGCGGAGCCCGCACCGGTCCTCACCAAGCGCGAGATCGAGGTGCTCGTCGGCATGAGCCACGGGCGGTCGAACGCCCAGATCGGCCAGGAGCTCTTCCTCTCCGAGGACACGGTGAAGACGCACGCCCGGCGGCTGTTCCGCAAGCTCGGGGCGTCGGACCGGGCGCAGGCCGTGGCCATCGGCCTGCGGCGCGGCATCATCGACTGACCACGAGGCGTCCCGCCGCGTCCGGCAGGCGGTCGGTACGGTCCGGACCCCGACGCGGGCCACGTATCCTGGGCTGATGACGGCGCTCGAGTCAGCCACGGCCACTCCCTCGGACCCGTTCTCGCGGGTCGGACTCACCTACGACGACGTCCTCCTGCTGCCCGGCGAGACGGACGTCATCCCGTCCGAGGTCGACACCACCTCGCGGCTCACCCGCGAGATCACGGTGCGCGTCCCGCTCGTGTCCGCGGCGATGGACACCGTGACCGAGGCGCGCATGGCGGTCGCCATGGCGCGCCAGGGCGGTGTCGGCATCCTCCACCGCAACCTGTCGATCGCCGACCAGGCCCACCAGGTCGACGTCGTCAAGCGCTCCGAGTCCGGCATGGTCTCCGACCCCGTGACCGTCGGCCCGGACGCGACGCTCGCCGAGCTCGACCGGCTGTGCGGCACGTACCGGGTCTCCGGGCTGCCCGTCGTCGACGACGACGACCGGCTCGTCGGCATCATCACCAACCGTGACCTGCGCTTCGTCCCGCCGGGCGAGTTCGCCACCCGCCGCGTGCGTGACGCGATGACGTCGATGCCGCTCGTCACCGCGCCCGTCGGCATCGCGCGCGAGGACGCCGCCGCGCTGCTCGCCAAGCACAAGGTCGAGAAGCTCCCGCTCGTCGACGAGCACGGCCGTCTCGCCGGTCTCATCACCGTCAAGGACTTCGTCAAGTCCGAGCAGTACCCCGACTCGACGAAGGACGCCGAGGGCCGGCTCGTCGTCGGTGCCGCGATCGGCTTCTTCGGCGACGCGTGGGAGCGGGCCACGGCGCTCGTCGAGGCCGCGGTCGACGTCCTCGTCGTCGACACCGCCAACGGCCACGCGCGGCTCATGCTCGACATGGTCCGCCGCCTCAAGTCCGACCCGGCGACGCGTCACGTCCAGGTCATCGGGGGCAACGTCGCCACCCGCGAGGGTGCCCTCGCGCTCGTCGAGGCCGGCGTCGACGCCGTCAAGGTCGGCGTGGGGCCGGGCTCCATCTGCACGACCCGCGTCGTCGCCGGCGTGGGCGTCCCGCAGGTCACTGCGATCCACGACGCCGCGCAGGTGTGCAAGCCGGCCGGTGTGCCGGTCATCGGCGACGGCGGCCTGCAGTACTCGGGCGACATCGCCAAGGCGCTCGTCGCCGGTGCCGACACCGTCATGCTCGGCTCCCTGCTCGCCGGCTGCGACGAGTCGCCCGGCGACCTCGTCTTCGTCAACGGCAAGCAGTTCAAGCACTACCGCGGCATGGGCTCGCTCGGCGCGATGGCCTCCCGCGGGCGGGTGTCGTACTCGAAGGACCGGTACTTCCAGGCCGACGTGACGACCGACGAGAAGATCGTGCCCGAGGGCATCGAGGGCCAGGTCCCGTACCGCGGCCCGCTCTCGGCGGTCGCCCACCAGCTCGTCGGCGGGCTCCACCAGTCGATGTTCTACGTCGGCGCGCACTCCATCCCCGAGCTGCAGCAGCGCGGGAAGTTCATCCGGATCACCCCGGCCGGGCTCAAGGAGTCGCACCCGCACGACATCCAGATGACGGTCGAGGCGCCCAACTACTCCGGACGCTGACCGGGTCCCACGGTGAGCGCCGGTAGGCTCGTCGGGTGACCAGCGAGATCGAGATCGGACGGGGCAAGCGGGGACGCAGGGCGTTCTCCTTCGACGACATCGCGGTGGTGCCCTCGCGGCGCACCCGTGACCCGGAGGAGGTCTCGGTCGGCTGGCAGATCGACGCCTACCACTTCGACCTGCCGGTGCTCGCCGCCCCGATGGACTCCGTCATGAGCCCGGCGACGGCGGTCGCCCTCGGGCGTGCCGGCGGCCTCGGCGTGCTCGACCTCGAGGGCCTGTGGACGCGGTACGACGACCCGACGCCCTTGCTCGAGGAGATCTCGACGCTCGACGCGGCCCGCGCGACGGTCCGGATGCAGGAGATCTACGCCGAGCCGATCAAGCCCGAGCTCATCCGTGCCCGGCTCCAGGAGATCCGGGACGCCGGGGTGGTCGTCGCCGGCGCCCTCAGCCCGCAGCGCACCCAGGAGCACTGGCGCACCGTCGTCGACGCGGGCGTCGACCTCTTCGTCATCCGCGGCACGACGGTCTCCGCCGAGCACGTCTCGGGCCGCGCCGAGCCGCTCAACCTCAAGCGCTTCATCTACGAGCTCGACGTGCCCGTCATCGTCGGCGGCGCGTCGACGTACACGGCGGCGCTCCACCTCATGCGCACCGGCGCGGCCGGTGTGCTCGTCGGCTTCGGCGGCGGTGCGGCGCACACGACGCGCGTCTCGCTCGGCATCCACGCTCCCATGGCGACCGCGGTCGCCGACGTCGCCGCCGCCCGCCGTGACTACCTCGACGAGTCCGGCGGCCGCTACGTCCACGTCATCGCCGACGGCGGCGTCGGGCGCTCGGGCGACCTCGTCAAGGCCGTCGCGTGCGGCGCCGACGCGGTCATGCTCGGCGCGGCCCTCGCCCGGGCGAGCGACGCACCCGGGCGCGGCTTCCACTGGGGCCCCGAGGCGCACCACCCGCACCTGCCGCGCGGCGAGCGCGTCGAGGTCGGCACGGTGGGCACGCTCGAGCAGATCCTCTTCGGCCCGGGCCACACCGCGGACGGCACGCTCAACCTCGTCGGCGCGCTGCGCCGGGCGATGGCGACGACGGGCTACTCCGACCTCAAGGAGTTCCAGCGCATCGAGGTCGTCGTCTCGCCGTACCAGCCGCGCTGACCCTGCGCAGCCGTCGGCCCCGGTCCCCGTCGAGGGGGCCGGGGCCGTGCTGCGACCTGGGTGCGACGGGTCAGGGTGTCCGTGCGGCCAGCGGCGGCTCGGCGCGAAGCCCCGAGGCGTCGTCCGGCTGGGTGCGCACGTGGTGCCGGCCGACCGGCAGGACGAGCGGGGACCCGCTCACCGGGTCGTGGACGACCCGTGCGGCCATGCCGAAGACGTCGCGCACCATCTCCTCGGTGACGACCTCGGACGGGGTGCCCTGCGCGTACAGCCGCCCCTGCGTGAGGGCGACGAGCCGGTCGGCGTAGCGCGCCGCGAGGTTGAGGTCGTGCAGCACCATGACGATCGTCGTGCCGCGGTCCCGGTTGAGGTCGGTGAGCAGGTCGAGCACCTCGACCTGGTGGGCGACGTCGAGGAACGTCGTCGGCTCGTCGAGCAGCAGGACGTCGGTCTGCTGGGCGAGGGCCATGGCGATCCACACCCGCTGCCGCTGCCCGCCGGACAGCTCGTCGACGGGGCGGTCGGCGAGGTCGAGGATGTCGGTCGCGGACAGCGCCTGCTCGACGATCTCGTCGTCCTGCGCCGTCCAGCGCCGGAACCAGCCCTGGTGCGGGTACCGGCCGCGGCCGACGAGGTCGGCGACGGCGATGCCCTCGGGGCTCACCGGGGACTGCGGCAGGAGGCCGAGCACGGTCGCCACCTGGCGCGAGGACAGCTCGGAGATCGGCGTGCCGTCGAGCAGGACGCGCCCCGCCCGGGCCGGCAGCAGGCGGGCCATGGCCCGCAGGAGCGTCGACTTGCCGCAGCCGTTGGCACCGACGATCGCGGTGACGACACCGGGCTGCACCTCGAGCGTCAGGTCGTGCACGACGACGCGCTCGTCGTACCCGACGGTGACCGCCTCGACGGCGAGGGTGTGGACGTCCGTCACAGGGAGCCTCCGGAACGGTTGGTCCTGGCGAGCAGCCAGAGCAGGTAGGGCGCGCCGAGCACGCCGGTGACGACGCCGACGGGGAACCGCGTGCCGAGCAGGTGCTGGCCGACGAGGTCCGCGACGAGGACGAGGAGGGCCCCGACGAGCGCGGCCGGCACGAGGGGGGACCCGCTGCCGCGCAGCAGCCGGTGGGCGATCGGCCCGGAGAGGAACGCGACGAACGCGATCGGCCCGGTCGTCGCGGTGGCGACGGCGACGGTGGCGACCGCGACGACGAGCAGCGCGAGCCTCGAGCGGTCGGGGCGCACCCCGAGCCCGGCGGCGGCGTCGTCGCCGAGCTGGAGCACCGGCAGCCGCCGGGCGAGCACGAGCAGCGTCGGGACGAGGACGGCGAGGGCCGCGGCGAGCGGGCCGACGCCGTCCCAGAACGCCGAGTTGAGCGAGCCGGTCACCCAGCGCAGGGCCTCGCTCGCGTCGTAGATGCCCGCGCGGGTCATGGCGTAGGCGACGACGGAGTTGAGCATCGCGCCGACCGCGATGCCGATGAGCACGAGCCGGGCGCCCTGGACGCCCTTGCGCCACGAGAGCGCGTAGATGACGAGCGCGACGCCGAGCCCGCAGACGACCGCGACGCCCGACAGTGCCGCCCCGGACAGGCCGAACGTCGTGATGGCGACGACCGCGGCCGCGCTCGCGCCCGAGCTCACGCCGATGATGTCGGGGCTGGCGAGCGGGTTGCGCAGCATCGTCTGGAAGACGACGCCGCCCATCCCGAAGGCCGCACCCGTCAGCACCCCGGTGAGGGCACGCGGCACCCGCAGCCGCCCGACGGTGAACGACGCGCCGGGCACCTGCTCCCCGAGCAGCACGCGCACGACGTCACCCGGCGGGTAGAACCGCTCGCCGACGCAGAGCGTCACGGCGACGGCGAGGACGACGGCGAGGACGAGCACGGCGACGACGACGCGGCGCCGGCGGGCGCGGTGGCGGCGGCCGACCGCGACGGTCGCGCCCGCGGTGACCGCGGGTCGCAGCAGCGCGGTCACAGCTCACGCACCTTGCGGCGGCGGATGATGGCGATGAAGACGGGGGCGCCGATGACGGCGGTGACGATGCCGACCTCGACCTCCTGCGGGCGGGCGACGACGCGGCCGACGACGTCGGCGGCGAGCAGCAGCGCGGCGCCCAGCCCGGCGCTGTACGGCAGCAGCCAGCGGTGCCCGGGGCCGGTGAACACCCGGGCGAGGTGCGGCACGACGAGGCCGATGAAGCCGATGGGGCCGGCGAGCGCGACGGCGGTGCCGCACAGCAGGACGGCGGCGAGGGCGCCGGCCCCGCGCACGAGTCCGATGCGCTGACCGAGGCCGACGGCGACGTCGTCCCCGAGCGCGAGCGCGTCCATGCCGCGGGCCGAGCCGACGGCGAGCACGGCGCCGACGAGGAGGAACGGCACGACCTGCGCGATCTCGGGCAGCGAGGCGCGCCCGAGGGAGCCGACCTGCCAGAAGCGGAAGGTGTCGAGGACGTCGGTCCGGGAGAGCAGGACCATCGAGACGCCCGACCCGAGCGCGGCGGTCGTCGCGGCGCCGGCGAGCGCGAGCTTGAGCGGGGTCGCGCCCTCGCGCCCGAGGGAGCCGATGGCGTAGACGAGCACCGAGGCGAGCGCGGCACCGAGGAACGCCATCCACACGTACTGGGTGAGGCTCGTCAGCCCGAGGAGCATGATGCCGAGGACGACGGCGAGCGACGCCCCCGAGCTGATGCCGAGGAGCGCCGGGTCGGCGAGCGGGTTGCGGGTGAGGCCCTGGAGCACCGCGCCGCCGACGCCGAGGGCGGCTCCGACGAGCAGGCCGAGCACCGTGCGGGCCACGCGTGACCCGACGGCGGCCTGCGCGATGTCGTCGGGGTCGGGGTGGAGCACCCCGGCGACGACGTCGGGCCAGGCGACGACGCGGGCGCCGAACGCGAGCGAGGCGACGACGGCGACGGCCAGTCCGGCGACGACGAGGGCGAGGCCGAGCGTGCGGCGACGACGCAGACCGGCCGGCCGCGCCCGGTGCGGGGCGGCCGGCCGGTCGGCAGCGGCGGTGAGGGTCACCCGACCTTCTCGGCGGCGGCCTGGAACAGGTCGAGGTAGTCGTCCAGCGCCCAGGGGATCGACAGGACGGTCGGCCCGGAGGTGGCGGAGGCGAGCGGCGCGTCGTTCGGCAGGACGACGACCGAGCCGCGGGCGACCGCGGGGATCTTGTTGAGCAGCGGGTCGGCCTGGAGCGAGGCGAGGGTCGTGTCGTCGCCGTAGGTGACGAGGACGTCGACGTCCGACAGCGTGTCGGCCTGCTCGGCGGAGAGGTTGACGAAGAACTGGTCCGTGTCACCGGCGAGCTCGGTCACCGAGGGCGCGTTCTCCAGCCCGAGGTCGGCGAGGAGCTGCACGCGCGCGTCGAGCGGGGTGTAGACACCGATCGTGCTGGGGTCGGCCGGGTCGATCCACGTGTACGCGACGGTCTTGCCCTCGACGTCGGGACGCTCGGCGAGCGCGGTCTCGATCTGGGCGAGGACGTCGTCGACGACCCCCTGGGCCTCGTCCTCGAGGCCGAGCGCCCGGCCGTTGACGAGCGCCATGTCCTTCCAGTTGGTGCCCCACGCGAACTCGGGGTAGGACACGGTGGGGGCGATCTCGGAGAGCGTCTGCCAGTCCTTCTCGGTGAGCCCCGAGTACGCGGCGAGGACGACGTCCGGCTGCGTGTCGGCGACCTGCTCGAAGGCGATGCCGTCGGTCTCGTCGAAGAGCACCGGCAGCTCGTCGCCGGAGACGCCGAGCCCGTCGAGGCCCTCGGACGTCCACGGCAGGATGCCGTCGGCGTCGTCGTCGCCGTAGGTGGCCTTGGCCATGCCGACCGGCACGACGCCGAGCGCGATCGCGACGTCGTGGTTGCCCCAGTTGACGCTGGCGACGCGCTCCGGGGCGCTCTCGACGGTCGTCTCCCCGAACGTGTTCTCGATCGTCACGGGGAAGGCGTCCGAGGGGGCGGCCGACGACGGCCCGTCGGAGGCGTCGGTGTCGGTGCCGCAGGCGGCCAGCAGGAGCGAGGTGGCGGCGACGGCGACGAGGGGTCGCAGGGCGCGGCGGGAGAGCGCAGTGCGCATGGTGTCCTTCGCAGAGGAGTGGGGTCGGGGTGGGTGCGGCAGGGCGGTCCCGCCCGGCGCACGACCAGCACGATAGGTGAGGCTTACCTTACGGCACGGGCCCGCTCGAGGGCACACGTGATCTCCGACACAGCCGTCCGGTGCGGCGCCCGGTGGGGCAGGGGTGCCGCGCCGCGACCTGCGCGGACGGGCGATCGGCCACCGGGATGTCCGGATCGGGGAGGTTCGGACATCCGAGTGTGTCCGGATCTGACCGAATCAAGTTGACATGACCGTTTCGTGGGGTGATGCTGACAAAGAGCCGTCGAGTCGGACGGCAGGGACAGCGGAGCGGCCGTGTACGCACCTGAGCGCCACCAGCAGATCCTCGAGCGCGCGCGGGCCGACGGTCGGGTGGACGTCACCCGTCTGGCCGTCGACCTCGACGTCACGCCCGAGACGATCCGGCGCGACCTCACCGTCCTCGAGCGGCACGGGCTCGTGCACCGGGTCCACGGCGGGGCCATCCCCGTCGAGCGGCTCGGCTTCGAGCCCGGGCTCGCCGACCGCGAGGGCCTGCTCTCCGGGGAGAAGGAGCGCATCGCCAAGGCCGCGCTCGACGAGCTGCCCGACGGCGGCGCGATCGCCCTCGACGCCGGCACGACGACCGTCCGCCTCGCGGAGCTGCTGCCGCCCGACCGTGAGCTCACGGTCGTCACGCACGCCCTGCCGGTCGCCACCGTGCTCGCGACCCGCCCGGGCGTCACGCTCCACCTCGTCGGGGGCACCGTGCGTGGCCGCACGCTCGCGGCCGTCGGCACGTGGGCGCTGCGCGACCTCGCCGAGATCCACGTCGACGTGGCGTTCCTCGGCGCCAACGGCGTCACCGTCGAGCGCGGCGTCACCACCCCCGACCTCGCGGAGGCGGCGGTCAAGCGGGCGCTCGTCGGTGCCGCGCGTCGCACCGTCGTGCTCGCCGACCGGACGAAGGTCGGCCGCGTCGAGCTCGCCCACGTCGTCGCCCTCGCCGACGTCGACACGCTCGTCACCGACTCCGGCGTCGAGCCCGAGCTCGCCGAGCAGGTCGAGGCCGCCGGCACCCGGGTGGTGCGCGCATGATCGTCACGCTCACGCCGAGCCCCAGCCTCGACCGTGCCCTCGACGTGCCCGCGCTGCACGTCGGTGACGTCAACCGGGCCGTCGCGACGCACGTGCACCCCGGGGGCAAGGGCATCAACGTCGCACGCGTGCTCGTGCGGCAGGGGCGCCCGGCGCTCGCGGTCGTGCCTGT
>JAEXEM010000143.1 GCA_023401045.1 Actinomycetes bacterium | reverse complement strand
GCCCTGCCGTCGCTCCCGCGGCGACCACCGTCCCCGACCCCACGCCCACCGCGCGCCACGGCGCGCTCGACCTCGTCGTCTGACGCGGGAGGCCCCATGAGCATCGACACGTCCTACGCCGTCAGCGGCACGGCACGCACCCCCGAGCCGGCCGCCGCCACGTCGAACGACACGCTCGACAAGCAGGCGTTCCTCCAGCTCCTCGTCGCGCAGCTGCGCTACCAGGACCCGACGAGCCCGATGGACACCTCGCAGCTCATGGCGCAGACCACGCAGCTGACGACGATGGAGCGGCTCGTCGAGCTGTCCGACACCCAGCGCGAGGCGTTCGCGCTGCAGATGCGCTCCTCCGCGGCGGCGCTCGTCGGCCACGAGGTGCGCTGGACCGACGCCGACGGCGTCGCCCACCACGGCGTCGTCACGTCGGTCTCGTACGCGGGTGCGGTGCCGACCGTGCGGGTCGGCGACACCGACCTCCCGCTCGACGCCGTCGCCGCGGTCACGACGCCGTCCACCGGCACGCCGCCCGCCCCCGCACCTGCCCCCGCGCCCGACACCGCCGCCTGACGCGGACCACCCGAAGGGAAACCGACCATGCTCCGCTCGCTCTTCTCCGGCATCAGCGGTCTGCGCAGCCACCAGACCATGCTCGACGTCACCGGCAACAACATCGCCAACGTCAACACGACGGGCTTCAAGGCCTCGCAGGTGCAGTTCCAGGACACGCTCAGCCAGATGCTCCAGGGCGCCGGCGGGGGCCAGGACGGCGTCGGTGGCACCAACCCCGCGCAGGTCGGCCTCGGCGTCCGCGTCGCCGGCATCACGACGAGCTTCACGCAGGGCGCCGTGCAGTCCACGGGCCGCAGCACCGACATGATGATCCAGGGCGACGGGTTCTTCGTCGTCCGCAAGGGCGCCGAGACGTTCTACACGCGCGCCGGGTCCTTCGACTTCGACGCGACCGGGCAGATGGTCCTGCCGGGCGACGGTGCGCTCGTCCAGGGGTGGGTCGCCGTCAACGGCGTCATCGACACGAACGCCGCGCTCACCGACCTGCGCGTGCCCGCCGGCACGACGATGGCGGCGGTGGCCTCGACGGCCTCCGACCTCAAGGGCAACCTCGACCAGGCCGCCGAGGTCGGCACCACCCGCACGATCACCGAGAAGCTCTACGACGCGGTCGGCAACGAGCGCACCCTGACGACGACGTTCACCAAGGACGCGGCGGGCTGGACGGTCGCCGCCACCGACGGCACTGCGACGGTCGGCGCGCAGCCGCTCGTCTTCGACGCCGCCGGCGCGCTGACGAGCCCGACGTCGCTCACGCTCGGCGCCGTCACCGTCGACCTGTCGACCGTCACCGGGTACTCCGGGCTCGACACCGTGCAGTCCGGCGGCCAGGACGGCCAGGCTGCCGGCACCCTGCTCTCGTTCTCGCTCGGCGCCGACGGCACCATCACCGGTGCGTTCAGCAACGGGCTCAAGCAGACCATCGGCCGGATCGCGCTCGGCTCGTTCACCAACCCGGCCGGCCTGGAGAAGGCCGGTGGCTCGCTCTACCGCACGACCGTGAACTCCGGCGGCGCGCAGGTCGGCACCGCGGGCACCGGTGGGCGCGGGTCGCTCGCGGGCAGCGCGCTCGAGATGTCGAACGTCGACCTGTCGAGCGAGTTCACGAGCCTCATCGTCGCCCAGCGCGGGTTCCAGGCGAACTCGCGCATCATCACGACGTCCGACGAGGTCCTCAACGAGCTGGTCAACCTCAAGCGCTGAGCATGGAGCAGATCAGCGCGATCCAGGCGCGCGTGGCGCAGCTCCAGCAGCTCGTCGCGCCGGCGGGGGGGGGGGGGGGGGGGGGCCCCCCCCCCCCCCCACCACCGCGTCCACGTCGTTCGCCGACACGCTCGCGTCCGCCGTCGCGGCGACGGGCGTCGACACGGCGCCGTCGTCGGTGCGCCGCATCAACGGCGACCCGCTGCCGCAGGGCCTCGCGCGCTACGAGAACGGCCGCATCCCGGCCGACGCGCTCACGCTCGTCGGTGACACCGGGCACCGGCTGTGGCAGCCGGCGGCCGAGTCGCTCACCCGTCTCATCGCGGACGCCAGGGTGCAGGGCGTCACCATCGGCATCACCGACTCGTACCGCACGTACGAGACGCAGGCGGACCTGGTCACGCGCAAGGGCCTGTACTCGCAGGGCGGGCTCGCGGCCGCGCCGGGCACGTCCGACCACGGGTGGGCCCTCGCGGCGGACCTGCGCCTCGACGACCGTGCCCTCGCGTGGATGCGCGCCAACGCGGCCCGGTACGGGTTCGCGGAGGACACCCCGCGCGAGCCGTGGCACTGGGCGTACCAGACCTGACGCAGGCGGCACGCGACCGCCCGCGACCCCTCAGTGCCGCCGAGACGCTGCCGATGGGACGGGCGCACCCCACGGACGGGGGCACGCGGCCGCCGGGCCGCACCTCAGCAGTGACCAGGGACGGGATGGTGCCGTGATCGTCGTGACGCGCCTGAGCGGTGGGAGGTTCGGGGTCAACCCCGACCTCGTCCAGCGGGTCGACAGTGCACCCGACACCATCCTCACCCTCGTGGACGGCACGAAGCTCATCGTCCGTGAGTCCATCGACGAGGTCATCGCGCTCGTCCACGAGCAGCGCGCCGGCCTGCTGGCCCGAGCCCGGGAGATCGAGCGCCGCGGCCCGGTGCACCTCGTCCCCGACGCCGCGCCCGACGAGGCGCCGGCCCCGCCGCCGGTCCCGCTGCGCCCGAGGACCCGCTGATGGACCCGGCAGGGATCGCCGGCATCGTCATCGCCTTCGTCGCGATCTTCGTCGCGATGACGCTCGAGGGCGCCGACCCGATGTCGATCGTGCTGCCCGCCCCGCTCATCCTCGTGTGGGTCGGCACCATCGGCGTGGGTCTCGCGGGCCACACCCTCAAGGACGCGATCGCGGCGTACTCCGCGGTCCCGCGCGCGCTGCGCGCGCGGGCGCCGAAGCCCGGTGCGCACGTCGACACCGTCGTCCGGCTCGCCGAGCGCGCCCGCCGCGAGGGCCTGCTCTCGCTCGAGGACGAGGCGCGCAAGATCGAGGACCCGTTCCTGCGCGAGGGCCTGCAGGCCGCGATCGACGGCACGGACCCCGAGGACCTGCGCATGATCCTCGAGGACCGCATCACGACGAAGCGCGCCTCCGACCGCGTGAGCTCGCGGTACTTCGTCGACATGGGCGGCTACGCCCCGACGATCGGCATCATCGGCACCGTCATCTCGCTCGTCCACGTCCTCGAGAACCTCGCGGAGCCCGCGACGCTCGGCCACTCCATCGCGGCCGCGTTCGTCGCGACCCTGTGGGGCATCGCGTCCGCGAACGTCGTGTGGCTGCCGCTCGGCGCCCGGATCCGCCGGATCAGCGACCTCGAGTGCCAGCAGATGGAGGTCACCCTCGAGGGCCTGCTCGCGGTCCAGGCAGGTGCCAACCCGCGCCTGGTGAGCGAGCGGCTGCGCAGCCTCGTGCCCGACGACGGCAAGCGGACGGACACCGGCAAGGAAGCGGCGTGAGCTCGCGCGGGGGGCGCCGGCGGCGGCACGCCGAGGCCGAGGAGCACGTCAACCACGAGCGCTGGCTCGTCAGCTACTCCGACATGATCACCGTGCTCATGGCGCTGTTCATCGTCCTGTTCGCCATCAGCCAGGTGGACCAGGAGAAGTACATCGCGCTGCGGGAGTCGCTCGCCGCGGGCTTCGGCGACGGGCAGGTCGTCGTCACGGCGTCCGTCCTCGAGGGCACCGAGGGGATCCTCGACGGCGGTGCGAAGGGCCCGGACAGCGGGAAGTTCGACAGCACCGCCGGGCTCGTCGACGCCGACGACGGCCTCGGGACGCAGGGCGCCACGCCGACGCCGGTCGAGACGATCGACCCGGAGCTGCTCGCCGCCGCGCGCGAGGAGGCCGCGCACCTCGAGCAGGTGCGGGAGGCGATCCTCGACGGGCTGCGGCTGCAGGGGCTCGAGGGCGTCGTCCAGTTCCGCATCGACGACCGCGGCCTCGTGCTCGGGCTCGTCGCCGACGACGTGTTCTTCGGCCCGGCGAGCGCGTCGCTCACGGCGACCGCGCAGCAGGTGCTCGACATCGCCGCCCCGACGCTCGTCGGGCTGCGCGAGCAGATCGCGGTCGAGGGGCACGCGAACGTCCTGCCCGTCGGCGGGCGGTACGCGACGAACTGGGAGCTCTCCGCCGACCGCGCCACGCAGGTGCTGCGCCACCTCGTCGAGTCCGACGGTCTGCCGGCCACGCGGGTGTCGGCCGTCGGCTACGGCGACGCGCGCCCCGTCGCCGCCGGCCTGGACGAGGAGTCCCTCGCGATGAACCGGCGCGTCGACCTCGTCGTCCTCAGCGACGCGCCCGAGCGTGTCCGCGAGCTCATCCCCACGGTGGTCGCGTCATGACCGCCGTCCGCCGACCGCACCCGGAGGTGTGAGGTGCCCGTCGAGCAGCGGGTCGTGTCCCGCCAGAAGATCGGCGCACGCAGCGCCCCCGTCGCCCAGCAGGCAGCCGCGCCGGCGCCCGAGCCGGAGGCCGCGGGCCCCCGGCGCCGGGGCCGCGTCGTGCTCC
>JAEXEM010000122.1 GCA_023401045.1 Actinomycetes bacterium | reverse complement strand
GTCACCCGCTCGTCGCGCGTGCGGGCGAGGACGCCGTGCGGGCCGAGCTTGACGACGGCGAGCTCCACCCCGGCGTCGAGCAGGGCCTCCGCGGCGGCGTCGGGGTCGTCCTCGCCGACGGCGACGGCGCACTCGGCGACGTTGCCCACGGCGACCGTCACCCGGTCGAGCACGTCCCGCACGCGGCGGCCGGCGTCGGACGGGTCGGCCCACAGCTCGGGCCGGTGGTCGAGGTCGAGGACGGTGAGAGGTCGACGTGCGCGCGCGTCGAGGAGGTCGTGGTGGGCGGTCCGGCTGGGCTCGGCGGACAGACCGGTCGCGGTGAGCCACAGCACGCCGGCGGCCCGGGCCGCCGCGCGCAACGCCTCGTCGGCCGTGACGTGCAGGTCGGGGGCGTCGACGTCGCGGTGGAACCACAGGGGGAAGTGGTCGGGCGGGCGGAGCTCGCAGAACGTCAGCGGCGTGCGCCGGCCGTCGAGCACCGCGACGCCGTCCGTGCCGACGCCGAGCCGCGCGAGCTCGCGGCGGACGAACGTGCCGAACGGGTCGTCCCCGACGGCGCTGACGAGCCGCGACCGGCGTCCGAGACGGGCGGCCGCGACCGCGACGTTCGCCGCGGAGCCGCCGAGGGACCGCGCGAACGTCGTCACGTCCTCGAGGGCGACGTCCGCGGCGAGGGGGTAGAGGTCGACGCCGCACCGGCCGACGGCCAGCAGCTCGACGCCGGCGTCCGTGCCCATGACTCACCCTCCCGGCCGCGCACCGGGGGGTCCGCGGCGACGTCCCGACCCTGCCTGCTCGCCGGACGGACGTCAAGTCTTTGTCCGGACATACACTCCTCCGGACCGCGGACGACTACGATCACCGTGGCCCCGACGCCGCAGGAGGCACCGTGCCCGAGCAGCTGCGCATCCCCCTCGACCGGTCGAGCCCCGTCCCGCTCTACCACCAGGTCGCCACCGCGATCGACGCGGCCATCGCCGACGGCACCCTCTCCCCGGGCGAGTTCCTCGAGAACGAGGTCGCGCTCGCGCGCCGGCTGGGCATCTCCCGCCCCACCGCCCGCCAGGCGCTGCAGGAGCTCGTCGACCGTGGCCGGCTCGTGCGCCGCCGCGGTGTGGGCACCCAGGTCGCACCGCCGCGCATCCACCGTCCCGTCGGCCTCACGAGCCTGCACGACGACCTCGTCGCGGCGGGGCGCAGCTCGGGCACCCGGCTCCTGCTCTACCGCGTCGAGGAAGCGGACGCGCAGGTCGCGGAGGCTCTCGACATCCCCGCAGGCAGCGAGGTCGTCCGCCTCGAGCGGCTGCGGACCGTCGACGACGAGCCGCTGGCCCTCCTCGCCAACTGGGTGCCCGCCGCGCTCGCCCCGCGCCCCGACGAGCTCGAGCGCACCGGCCTGTACGACGCGCTGCGGGACCGCGGCGCCCGCCCCAAGGTCGCGCACCAGCGCATCGGCGCACGCGGGGCCACCGAGGCGGAGTCCCGGCTGCTCGGGGAGCCCGCGCACGCCGCCGTGCTGACGATGGAGCGCGTCGCCTACGACGCGGCCGGACGCGCCGTCGAGGTCGGCCGGCACCTGTACCGCGCGTCGCGCCACGCCTTCGAGACGACGCTCTTCACCGACTGAGGCGGTTCCGGGGCCGACGGACGCACCCGTTCGATCGTTTGTCAGGACATTCGGTTGACATGGCTCGCCCTCGCCGCTGGGATGGCAGCACGCCGACCCCGGAGGAGACCCGCCCGATGACGACCGAGACGACGCTCGCCCGCATGACGCGCGAGCACCCGCGGACCGCACTGTGGAACGACTCGGCCGACCCCGAGCAGCTGCGGCGCTCGATCGCCTTCGGCGCCCGCGGCGCGACGTGCAACCCGGTCATCGCCCTCGCCGCGGTGCGCGCGGACCTGCCGCGCTGGACCGAGCGGCTGCGCGCACTCGCCGACGAGCGCCCCTCCGCCGGGGAGTCCGAGCTCGGGTGGGCCGTCGTCGAGGAGCTGTCCGTCGAGGCGGCCCGGCTGCTCGAGCCGGCCTTCGAGGCGACCGGCGGCCGCGACGGCAGGCTCTCGATCCAGACGGACCCGCGGCTGCACCGCGACGCCCGCGCGCTCGTGGCCCAGGCCGAGCGGTTCGCGTCCCTCGCCCCCAACGTCATCGTCAAGATCCCCGCGACCGCGACCGGGCTCGAGGCCATCGAGGAGGCGACGTTCCGCGGGATCAGCATCAACGCGACGGTGTCCTTCACGGTCGCCCAGGCCGTCGCCGTCGCGGAGGCCGTCGAGCGCGGCCTCGACCGGCGTGCGGCCGCCGGGCTGCCCGTGACCGAGCACGGCTCCGTCGCGACGATCATGGGCGGCCGGCTCGACGACTGGCTCAAGGCCGTCACCGAGCGGCAGGGCCTGCTCCTCACGCCCGGGGTGCTCGACTGGGCGGGCGTCGCCGCGCTCAAGCGCGCGCACACCGTCTTCCGCGAGCGCGGGTACCGCACGCGCGTCCTCTCCGCCGCCTTCCGCAACCGTCTGCAGCTCACCGAGCTCGTGGGCGGCGACCTCGTCATCTCCCCGCCGTTCGAGTGGCAGGAGCGGATCAACGCCTCGTGCGACCGCCTGCCCGCACGGATCGACGTGCCGGTGGACGGGGCCGTCCTCGGCGAGCTCCTCGACCGGGTGCCGGAGTTCCGCCGCGCCTACGAGCCGGACGGCCTGCGCGTCGAGGAGTTCGAGCAGTTCGGTGCGACGCGGCGCACGCTGCGCCAGTTCCTCGACGCCGACGCCCAGCTCGACGCGCTCGTCCGGGACGTCCTCGTGCCCGCCGCGTGACCCACCCGGCGCGCTCGCGCCGGTC
>JAEXEM010000346.1 GCA_023401045.1 Actinomycetes bacterium | reverse complement strand
GCGCCCGTCGTGCGCGGCGCCGCGACCGGCAGGCTCGCGGACGCGAGGAGGCTGAGCCGGTCCGCGTCCGCCGAGCCGGGCTCCGCGAAGTGGACGACGAGCCGGAGGCCGTCGGTGCCGTCGACCGCGAGCCGCTGCCGGTGGAGGGTGAGCTCGCCGACGAGGGGGTGACGCACGGTCACCGGTGCGCCGCGCTGCTCGCGGACCTCGTGCCGGGCCCAGACGTGACGGAAGTGCGGGCTGGCGAGGGCGAGCTCGCCGGTGAGCTCGATGAGCCGGGGGTCGTCGACGTCGCTGCCGACGGCCTGCCGCAGGCTCGCGACGAGGCACTCGGACATCGACTGCCACTCGGGGAAACGGTCCTGCTCCGCGGGCTCGAGGAGCAGGTCCCGCAGGTGGTTGCGGCCGACGGTCATCGCGGGCGACAGCGCCTGGGCGAGCGCGTTCGAGGCGAGGACGTCGAAGTACCGGCCCTCGACGAACGCGGGCTGGGTGAGCGAGTCGAGCAGCGTCAGCACCGTGGGCGGCACCGTCTCGCGGCGGCGGGCCCGCCGGCGTCGGCGCGGAGCGGGGGCGACGAGCGAGAGCAGGTGGGCGACGTGCTCGTCGTCGAGCTGCAGGACCCGGGCGATCGCCTCGAGCACCTGGGCCGACGGGTTGCGGTCGCGGCCGCGCTCGAGACGCAGGTAGTAGTCGGCGCTGATGCCCGCGAGCATCGCGACCTCCTCGCGCCGCAGCCCCGGCGTCCGGCGCACGCCACCGGCGGGGATGCCGGCCTGCTGCGGCGTGACGAGCTCACGCCGCGCCCGGAGGAACGCGCCCAGGGGGTTCGCCGTCTCGCTCACGCAGGTCAGGCTACGGCGGGGCGGCGCGGACAGCGGGGGTCCTGGCGGACCCCCGTCTCGCACGTGCGCCCGCCCTCGTCCCGGAGGACCGAGACTCCGGGACGTGGGCGGACGCGGGTGGTGCGTGCCCGTCAGCGCTGCAGCGTGAGCAGACCCGGGCGGTAGGGCAGCAGCCCGTAGTCGCCGCCGGAGCTCGGCGAGCGGCCCTGGTAGAGCAGCTGGAGGTTGCACGGGTCGACCGTCATCGTCTGGTCGGCGTTCGTGCGGACGAGCTCACCGTGGCTGATGTCGTTCGTCCACGTCGCTCCGCTGTTCGCCTTGCCGGCGAACGGGTTGCTCTCGGTGGCGGCCTGCGGGGTCCACTGGCCGTCGAGGCTCGTGGCCGTGAAGGACCGGAAGTAGCGGCCCTGGTTGCCGATGGCCTCGACGATCATGAGGTACCGCTGCTGACCGGCGAGCTTGTACACCTGGACGGCCTCGAAGAGGTTGGCCTGGGTGTCGGTCATGATCGTCTGGTAGCTCGACCCGAAGCTGCCCGGGAAGTTCCCGATCGGCATGCTCGCCCGGTAGATGCGGCCGTTGTCGCCGGCGAAGAACAGGTACATGTTCCGGTCGTCACCGATGAGCGCCTGGTCGATCGGGCCGGTGCCGGAGTTCGAGATGCTGCCCGTGAACAGCGTCTGTGCCGACGACCAGCTGTTGACGTTCGACGGGTTGGTCGACGTCCGGTAGGAGAACGCCGGGCCGCCCCACTGGTAGGCGAGCACCCACACGTTCTTCGGGGCGAAGTAGAACAGCGACGGGGCGACCGCGCTGAACGGCATCGCGTTCTGGCTCGCCGAACCCATCTGCGACCAGTTCGAGAACAGCCCGAAGTTCATCGAGCCCCACGACGTGCCGGTGTCGTGCGTCGTCGCGTAGACGAGCTGCTGGCCGTTGTACGGGGCCGTGGTGAAGTCCTTGAGCGACACCCAGCCGGAGCGGGGCTGGGCGAGGACGCCCGAGTCGCGCCAGCGGTACGACGACGGCAGGGTGCAGCCGCCGGTGGGCGGCGGGGTCGTCGTCGGGGTGGGGGTGGGGGTCGGGTTGCTCGTCGGGCCGGCGGTCGGCGTGGGCGTCGGGGTGGTGCCGCCGCCGACGCGCACGAGCTGCCACAGCTGGTTGTCCCCGCCCCACGGCGTGTACTGGACGACGTTGGCGCCGTCCGCGGTCGATGCGCCCTGGACCTCGACGGCCTTGCCGGAGTGCCGGCTGATGAGGCTGACGGCGCCGCCGGTGCCGTCCTGCAGGCGGAACTGCTGGTTGGCCTGGTTGTAGTCGGTGTACTGGACGATCGCGCCGCCGTTGGCCGTCGACCAGTTGTACACGTCGAGCACCTTGCCGGAGAGGCGCGACTTCAGCCGGTAGTACCCGTCGCCGGAGTCGACGAACTGCCACTGCTGCTGGGCGCCGTCGTTGCGCGTCCACTGCGTGATGCGCGCGCCGTCGTTCGTCGCGAGGTTGTAGACGTCGAGCGCCTTGCCGCTGCCGCGGTTGACGAGGACGTAGGACGCGTTGGTGTCGACGGTCGCCGCACTCGCCGCTGGTGCGACGGCCACGGCGAGCGCGCCCGCGGACACGGCGGTGGCCGCCGCCACGAGTGCCGCGGTGAGTCGGCGCCGACCGGCCGTCCTCACCCCTGGTGCGCGAGCAGGTGTCATGGTGCTCTCCTTCGAGTCTGCGCCGGTCGTGCGGTGGGGGACTGCGACGGGGCGGGCGGTCAGCGACGGTGCGGACGTGCCCGGTTCCCGCGGGTTGTGAACCTTCACATTGCCATGTCCGATGTGTCCGCCAGAAGCGCTGCGCGAGCCTGTGAAACGCTTCACCGGCGCCGAGTCGACCATCCGGGACCGCGGGTGCGCTCCCACGGCGACAATCGGTTGCCGACCTCCGGCACGCGGGCGTGGCCGGCGGGTGGCGGTCCGCGGCGGAGCCCGTGCGACCCGAGCCGGTAGGCTGCGGCACCTTCGTCCCCCTGGAGGTCCGCGTGCCCTCGCGCCGACGCGCCGCCCGGATGCGCGGCCCCGCCCTCGTGCTGCTCGCCCTCGTGGCCGCGGCG
>JAEXEM010000318.1 GCA_023401045.1 Actinomycetes bacterium | reverse complement strand
CCGCCCGTGCGCTCGCGCGCCGCCGGTGGCCGCAGCGGCTGCGGCTGCGCGCGGTGCACGGCATCTGGCGGCAGCCCGCCGTCGTCGTCGCGGTCGTCATCATCGTCGGCTGGCTCGGCGTCGCGCTCACCGCGTCGTGGATCGCCCCGCACGACCCGATCGCGCAGTCGCCCGACATGTACGCCGCGCCGTCGGCCGGCCACCCGTTCGGCACCGACGAGCTCGGGCGCGACGTCCTCTCCCGCGTGCTGCACGGCGCGCGGCTGTCGCTGCCGCTCGCGTTCGTCATCGTCATCGGCTCGCTCGCCGTCGGCGGCCTGCTCGGCCTCGTCGCCGGCTACCTCGGGCGGGTCGCCGACGAGGTCATCATGCGGGTGACCGACCTGTTCTTCGCGTTCCCGCAGATCATCCTCGCGATGGCGGTGTCCGCGGCGTTCGGCCCGAGCACCCGCAACGCGGTGCTCGCGCTCATCCTCGTCTCCTGGCCGACGTACACCCGCGTCATCCGCTCCGCGGTCCTGAGCATCCGCGGCTCGGACTACCTCGCGGCCTCCCGCATGCTCGGCGTCGGGCCCGTGACGGCGCTGCGGCGCGACGTCGTGCCGAACTCCGTCGGCCCGGCCGTCGTGCTCGCGACGCTCGAGCTCGGCAACGCGGTGCTCATGCTCGCGGCGCTGTCGTTCCTCGGCCTCGGGCCGCGCCCGCCCGCCCCCGAGTGGGGCGCGATGATCGCGGGTGGCTCGCGCGACCTGTCGATGTGGTGGGTGAGCGTGTTCCCCGGGCTCGCCATCCTCACCGTCGTCCTCGCGTTCAACGTCCTCGGCGACGCGCTGCGCGACCGTCTCGACCCCCGGCACGCGAAGGGCCTGTCATGACCCGTCTGCTCGACGTCCAGGACCTGGCCGTCGCCCTGCCCGCCGCTGGCGGTGGCACCGTCCCCGTCATCCACCACGCGTCGCTGCACGTCGACGAGGGTGAGATCGTCGGCATCGCCGGGGAGTCCGGCTCCGGCAAGTCGATGACCGCGCAGGCGCTGCTCGGGCTGCTGCCCGCGGGCGCCGACGTGCGCGGGCGGGCGACCCTCGGCGGCACCGACCTGCTCGCACTGCGCGGTGCGCAGTGGAACAGCGTGCGCGGCTCGCAGATCGCCATGGTGTTCCAGGACGCGACGTCGGCGCTGCACCCCATGCTCACCATCGGCCGCCAGCTCACCGAGCACATGCGCCTGCACCTCGGGCTCGACCGGCGCAGCGCGAACCGTCGCGCGGCCGAGCTCCTCGACCAGGTGCGGATCCCCGAGCCGGAGCGCACGCTGCGCGCGTACCCGCACCAGTTCTCCGGCGGCATGCGCCAGCGCGTCGCCATCGCCGCGGCGCTCGCGTGCAACCCGCGCCTGCTCATCGCCGACGAGCCGACGACCGCTCTCGACGTCACCGTGCAGGCCGGCATCCTCGAGCTGCTCGACGAGCTGCGCCGCGAGACCGGGCTGTCGGTCCTCTTCATCACCCACGACCTCGGTGTCCTCGCGGCGCTCACGGCGCGCTCCTACGTGTTCTACGCGGGCCGGGTGATGGAGCACGCCCCGACGACCGACCTGCTGCTCGAGCCGCGCCACCCGTACACCGCGGCCTTGCTGCGTGCCCGTCCGCACGCGGACGACACGTGGGGCGCGGCGGGCACGCGCGGCGAGCACCGCCTCACGACCATCCCCGGCACGCCCGCGACCCCCGCGACCGCCGGCCCCGGCTGCCCGTTCGCCCCGCGGTGCACGTTCCGGCAGGACCGCTGCACGCAGACCCCGCCGCCGCTCGTCGAGGTCGGCCCGCACCGCACGGTCGCGTGCGTCGTCCAGCCCGACCTGCAGGAGGTGCCGGCATGAGCCTGCTGGAGATCCGTGACGTCGAGGTCGAGTTCCGGTCCCGCAGCCGCGGCACCGTGCGCGCCGTCGACGGGGTGAGCCTCACCGTCGAGCGCGGCCAGGTCGTCGGGCTCGTCGGCGAGTCCGGCTGCGGCAAGTCGTCGCTCGCGCGGGCCGTCGTCGGGCTCGAGCACGTGAGCGCGGGGTCGGTGCTGCTCGAGGGCGAGCCCGTCGCACCGCTCGGGTGGCGGCGCCGGTCGGCGCACGACGTGCGCATGCAGATGGTCTTCCAGAACCCGTACGGCTCGCTCAACCCGCGTCGCACGATCGGCTCGCAGCTGCGCGACGGCCTGCGCACGCCCGCGGCCGCGAGCGACCCGGACGGCGAGGTCCGCCGCCTCCTCGACCTCGTGGGCCTCGGCCCCGAGGTCGCGGACCGCTACCCGCACCAGTTCTCCGGCGGCCAGCGCCAGCGCATCGTCATCGCGCGGGCGCTCGCGGCCGACCCGGACGTGCTCGTCGCCGACGAGCCGGTGACGGCGCTCGACGCGTCCTCGCAGGCGCAGGTCGTCAACCTGCTCGTGGAGCTCGTCCGCGAGCTCGGCCTCGGGATGCTCTTCATCTCGCACGACCTCGCGCTCGTCCACGAGATCGCGGACGTCACGGCCGTCATGTACCTCGGCCGGATCGTCGAGTCGGGGCCGACCTCCCAGGTGTGGTCGGCGCCGCGGCACCCGTACACCCGCGCCCTCATCGACGCGCTGCCGCGGATCTCCGCGACGCCGACGCTGCCGGTGAGCCTGCGCGGCGAGGTGCCGGACGCGGCACGCATCCCGTCGGGCTGCCGGTTCCGGCCGCGCTGCCCGTTCGCGACGGACGTGTGCCACGAGGACCCGCCGGTCGTGCGGGTCGGTGACCAGTGGGCCGCGTGCTGGCTGCACGCGCAGGAGCCGGCCGCGGCCGGCGCGACGGAGGGACGGGCATGAGCGCGACGCAGGGGACGGTGCTGACCGGCGCCACGGTGTGGGAC
>JAEXEM010000145.1 GCA_023401045.1 Actinomycetes bacterium | reverse complement strand
GTGCGACGACGTGCGTGCTCTTCCCGTCCGGGCCGGACCCGGTCGCCGCGCTCGACGGGCTCGCCCGGGTGCTCTGAGCGGACGGGCCGAGCCCCCGGCGGGGCGGACGGCGCGACACCGGTCCCGGTCCCGTGTGACGCGGCGCGCGGCGCGGCATCATGCCGTCATGAGCACCGCGCCCCTGGGCCGCAACGACGTCATCGAGGTCGTCGACGCCGCACCCGGCACCCGCACCGTCGTCCTCACCTTCGACGACGGGCCCAACCCGCCGGACACCGAGGCGCTGCTCGACCTGCTCGCACGCGAGCAGGTGCCGGCGGTGTTCTGCCTCGTCGGCGCCCAGGTCGCCGCGCACCCGCAGATCGTGCGCCGGATCGTCGCCGACGGGCACGTGCTCGGCAACCACTCGTACCGTCACGACGACCTCGAGGAGTGGGAGCCGCAGGCCGTCCGCCTCGACCTCGAGCGCACCCTCGCCGCGATCGAGGAGGCCGTGCCCGGCGCGCAGGTGCCGTTCTTCCGCGCGCCCTACGGGCACTGGGGCCGCGCCATCCCCGTCGCCGGGGAGCTCGGCATGCGCCCCCTCGGCTGGCAGCTCGCGGTGTGGGACTGGGAGCCCCCGGGCACCGACGAGCTCGTGCGCCGGATGGAGGGCGTCATGCCCGGCGGCGTCATCCTCCTGCACGACGGCGGCGGCGACCGCAGCCAGACCGTCGAGGCCGTCGCGCGGTTCATCCCGCTCATGCGGGAGCGGGGGTGGGTGTTCGGGGTGCCGCGGTAGCGGGAGACGTTGCTCGCGACGGAACGGTCGCACCTCACGGGACGACGTGACGCGTTCGACGCGCGGAGTGCGACGCTCGTCCCCGCCCGGGAGACGCAGCGCCGAGAGGTCGCGTGGCCTCTGCTACTACCGGGGCTCATCCCCCAACGCGGGGAGTCGACTGGCTCGGCCTCCGTGGCTTCGCCGGCCTCGGCGGCTTATCCCCGCACGCGGGGAGTCGACGAGGCGGAGGCGACGCGCCCCGCCCGTGGTGACGGCTCATCCCCGCACGCGGCGACTCGACCGATCGACCCCACGACCGAGGGCACGGAGCGGCGGCTCATCCCCGCACGCGGGGAGTCGACACGTGCTGGCCCTTGCGGAGGAGGGCGGCGGCCGGCTCATCCCCGCACGCGGGGAGTCGACCTGCAGGCCGCGATGCTGGGCCTGTGGGAAGCGGGCTCATCCCCGCACGCGGGGAGTCGACGAGCTTGAGCGAGGGAGGGCAGCAAGGCAGGCGGGCTCATCCCCGCACGCGGGGAGTCGACTACTGCGGACCGCGCGGCATCCCGCTGCACGCGGGCTCATCCCCGCACGCGGGGAGTCGACGTTCGCCGATCTGCGGGGTGACCCGGGCCCCGCGGCTCATCCCCGCACGCGGGGAGTCGACTTCGAGATCGGACCCGACGGCGTCCACCCGACGGGCTCATCCCCGCACGCGGGGAGTCGACAAGATCTACGGCCTGAACAACAACCAGGGCCGGGGCTCATCCCCGCACGCGGGGAGTCGACCGCACGATGCCGCCGGGGCCGGCGACGGCCGCGGGCTCATCCCCGCACGCGGGGAGTCGACCCGACCCAGCGGGACAGCTCCTTCACGAAGTCGGGCTCATCCCCGCACGCGGGGAGTCGACGTCGCGCTCGTCGGCGCGCTCGGGGCGGTGTCGGGCTCATCCCCGCACGCGGGGAGTCGACGGGTAGCCGGGGACTCGCCACCAGGTCTGCCCGGGCTCATCCCCGCACGCGGGGAGTCGACCCCGGGTGCCGAGTCAGCGGCCTCCGCGCTTCGGGCTCATCCCCGCACGCGGGGAGTCGACATCCGTCGTCGCGGCAAGGCATTCGACGCCCCGGGCTCATCCCCGCACGCGGGGAGTCGACAAGCGGCTCGTGAGCGTGCCGCTGTCGTTCGAGGGCTCATCCCCGCACGCGGGGAGTCGACGCCGCTCGTCCGCGTCGCCCACCGTCTTGCGCGGGCTCATCCCCGCACGCGGGGAGTCGACTACGCCTCGGGCCGCGTCCGAAACGTCATCGCCGGCTCATCCCCGCACGCGGGGAGTCGACTCGGCGCGCATCTGCCGAACGACCGTCGCGGCGGGCTCATCCCCGCACGCGGGGAGTCGACAGCGCCGGCGCGAGGACCCGGGTCTGGGCGGCGGGCTCATCCCCGCACGCGGGGAGTCGACATCGGCACGAGCTGGACGAACACCAGCGACCACGGCTCATCCCCGCACGCGGGGAGTCGACGAGAAGATGTCCTCGAGCGAGGTGTGGCCGATGGGCTCATCCCCGCACGCGGGGAGTCGACACGCTCCTCCCGCCCACCGTCACCGGGCCGATCGGCTCATCCCCGCACGCGGGGAGTCGACGCAGACCACTCGAGCCACGCCACCGCATTCGACGGCTCATCCCCGCACGCGGGGAGTCGACCCGGAGAACATCTGCGCAACCCGGCCCCACCAGGGCTCATCCCCGCACGCGGGGAGTCGACATGTTGGCCGTGATCGTGTCCTTGGGCCCGAAGGGCTCATCCCCGCACGCGGGGAGTCGACGTGACCGGTGTGTGCCTGGCGCTCGTCGTCGGGGGCTCATCCCCGCACGCGGGGAGTCGACACCACCACCCTCCACCCGATTGCCCCGAAGGAGGGCTCATCCCCGCACGCGGGGAGTCGACCGTGGCGCTCGTCTCGAGAAGCGCGTCGAGCAGGGCTCATCCCCGCACGCGGGGAGTCGACTCACGCGGCGACGACGCCAAGCTGCTCGCCATGGGCTCATCCCCGCACGCGGGGAGTCGACCACTTGCACACCTCCGGGTGTGTGATGGAGCGGGGCTCATCCCCGCACGCGGGGAGTCGACACCATCACAGAACTCCGCGAGGCGCAGGCCGCAGGCTCATCCCCGCACGCGGGGAGTCGACACGTTGCTCGCGGGGGCGATGGCGCTGTGCCCGGGCTCATCCCCGCACGCGGGGAGTCGACGTGGACATGGGGCGTGGTCGGGGCAAGGGTTTCGGCTCATCCCCGCACGCGGGGAGTCGACGCGGACGCCGACCCGCTCAAGCCGATCAGCACGGGCTCATCCCCGCACGCGGGGAGTCGACCGTGCGGGTGGCGCGCTGGCGAACATCTACTACGGCTCATCCCCGCACGCGGGGAGTCGACACGCCCAGGACGCACTCGAGCCCACGCCGACGGGGCTCATCCCCGCACGCGGGGAGTCGACACGATCCCGTTCCCGAGCGCCTTTAACTGCGCGGGCTCATCCCCGCACGCGGGGAGTCGACGTGCCTGCGACGGTGGTGCAGGAGCGGGCTCGGGGCTCATCCCCGCACGCGGGGAGTCGACAACACCGCGCCGTCGGACCAGTCGGCGACGGTGGGCTCATCCCCGCACGCGGGGAGTCGACTCATCGGCGCGGTACGCACCCTCAGCCGGCGGGGGCTCATCCCCGCACGCGGGGAGTCGACCCGACCTGCGCGACCTGCACGCCTCGGCGCGCGGGCTCATCCCCGCACGCGGGGAGTCGACCTGCCAGGCTCCCGACTGCGGTCAGCCACTGGAGGCTCATCCCCGCACGCGGGGAGTCGACTAGGACCCGCCGGACAGCTCGGTGCCCGAGGCGGGCTCATCCCCGCACGCGGGGAGTCGACCTCATGGGCGACATCGAGCGTCTCGGCGGGTCGGGCTCATCCCCGCACGCGGGGAGTCGACGCAGCCAGGTGCGGTGGTCCTCGACCCGTACGGGGCTCATCCCCGCACGCGGGGAGTCGACCGTTCTCGGCTGCGGCGCATGACCCGGGTTCGCGGCTCATCCCCGCACGCGGGGAGTCGACACGGCGGACTTGAGCCACATCGCCTCGGGCCACGGCTCATCCCCGCACGCGGGGAGTCGACCTCCCACGATGGCCACGACGAGCGCGGCCCCTAGGCTCATCCCCGCACGCGGGGAGTCGACCGCGAACCGCGGCGGCTCGAGGTCGTCGCCTGGGGCTCATCCCCGCACGCGGGGAGTCGACAACATCGTCAACGCGGTGACCACGGCGTTCGCGGGCTCATCCCCGCACGCGGGGAGTCGACGCGGTGAGCACATCAAGGACCCCCGCGTGCGGCGGCTCATCCCCGCACGCGGGGAGTCGACCTCACCAAGACGGCGGTGAACCCGGGCGACGCCGGCTCATCCCCGCACGCGGGGAGTCGACGTTCTTCGGGAACCGGCTCGTGCAGGGTCTCGGGGCTCATCCCCGCACGCGGGGAGTCGACCAAGCTTGCGGATCGCCGACGTCTGCTCGTCCGGGCTCATCCCCGCACGCGGGGAGTCGACCTGTCGGCCGTCGACAACAACGGTCGCCCGCTGGGCTCATCCCCGCACGCGGGGAGTCGACATCGTCGCCAACTGAGAGTCCGGGATCTGTCCGGGCTCATCCCCGCACGCGGGGAGTCGACGGTGACCTGATGGCCGACGACACTCTCCGCGGGGGCTCATCCCCGCACGCGGGGAGTCGACACATCTTGACCTGCACCGTTATCCCTGCGCAACGAGCATCCTCTTCACTTTCGTCTTGTCCGGGCCCGCCGTGAGGCAACGCTCCATCCCCGTGGTTCGGCAGCGGTTGCGGCCGCGTCGGCGGGTCGCCTCATGAGTGTCAGCCCTTCGACGTCCTCCGGCGTCCAGTGATGGCCGTGGCTCCTGACCGCGAAGCGCTGCTCTGTCGCAGCGGACACGACCATGAGCGCACGCCCCCGGCCGATGAGCTCGACGGTCCGTCCCCAGATCTCGTCCTGCACTCGGGTCGACGCATGCCCCACGAACACGCCGGCGGACACCTCCATCAACCACCGGGTGAGGTGGCCGCGCAGCCCTTCGGGGCACGCGGTGAGCACGAGCACGATCACCAGTCGACCTCGCCGTCCCAGGACGTGCCTCCGGCCACGGTGCGTGTCCCACCGTCCCAGAGGCGGACGACGTCACCGTCGGCGGCGTCGTCCTGCTCCGAGGGGGAGGACAGCAGCAGCCGGTGGATGTCACCGCTGCAGCGTTCGAGCAGCCTGCCGTCGCGGAACCTCTCACGCATCGCGCGACGGGTCTCGGCGCCCACGTCGGCGTATCCCGCAGCGGCTGTCTCGAACGCGCAGGGGATCGCGTAGTCGGCCTTGTACAGGTCGGCGATGTCGAAGACGAACGACCTCACGTGGCCGGTGTGGACGAAGCCCAGCCCGGGCGAGCACCCGAGTGCGACGACCACCGCGTGGACGACGCCGTAGAGCGCGGTGGTTGCGGCGGAGAGCGCCTGGTTGATCGGGTCACCGGAGCTGAAGTCGTCGGGGTCGTACCGGCGTTTCTCCCACGCGACTCCGTGCATCTCGGCCTGGTCGCGGTAGCACCGGCGGACCCGGGCGCCCTCGCGGCCGCGCAGCTGCTGCATCGTGAGCCCGGACGTGTCCTCGCCCGGGAAGCGCATGGCGTACATCTCGCGGGCCACGCGCAGCCGCGACGAGCGGTTCGTCACCAGCTCGGCCTGGGCCAGGAGCAGGCGTGACGACCTGGCCAGCGAGCGGCCGTGGGCGTAGTACCGCACGGCGTGCTCGCCGACCCACACCGCCGTGGAGCCGGACTCGGCCAGGAGCGTCATCGCCGCGTGGCTGACGGTCGTCCCGGGGCCCAGGAGCAGCGCGCCGAGCGAGGCGGCGGGGATGTGCACCGTCCCGCGCTCGTCCGTGGCCGTGATCGCGTTGGACTCCCGGTGGACCACTGATCGTTCGAGGTACAGGAACGTCAACCGGTCCTGTGCGCGGGTCAGCTCCGAGAGGGCAGGCGGCCGGACCCCGGGGATCTTCTCCATGTCATGACGCCGGTGCCAGCGTGAGCAGGCCGCAGCCGTACGCCTTGGCCGGTCCGATGCCGCTGACGAGGGTGCGGCGCAGCGCGTCGGCGTCGAGCACGTCGAGCACACCGTCGAACTGCGCGACCGCCAGCGTGACGGGACGGGACGTGCCGCGCCGGCTGAACTGCTGGGTCGACCGGCGCGTGACGGTGAGGACCGCGGACTCGCTCTCACCGATCGTGGTGCGTGCGATCCGGAACCCGGCAGGTTCGGCCCGCTCGGTCAGCCACTTCTCCTGGTACGGGACGGACACGTGCGCCACCCGCTTGGCGCGGCCACCGCTCTCGGGGCGGACGTACTGCGTGGGGTTCGCGGTGAGGCGGAACGCCCACCGCTGGCCCGCGGCGAGGCGTCCCAGGAAGGCGTCGTAGTCCTTGGTGACCCCGCGCTCGGTGGACGGCCACCCTGCCTGCTCCGCGAGGTGCGCGAAGTCGGGCCGGTCGGGGCTGACGACGTACAGCAGGACGCGCCCGTCCGCCTCGGTGTCGAGACGCCACAGCACGCGGGCGTCGCCGGCCGTGTCACCCGTCGGCGGGTCCGGGAACGACGCCAGGACAGCGGCGTGCAGGCGTTGCGGGCTGGCGAGCAGATGCCGGGCGTCACGTCGCCGCGGGTTGAGCTGGATGCGGGACAGGTGCACGTCAGACCGCCTCGATCGGGTCGTGGGTGAGTGGACGGTCCGCGGGCCCCGGCCCGGGCGCCCCGGGGACGGGCACACGCCCGAACTCGACGGTGCGCCAGCCGTACTGCCGGTGCGCAGGGTCGAAGGACACCGGCTCGTCCCGCTGGACCGTCGTGCCGTCGGTCGGCAGCTCGGGTGTGCTTCCGACGTCGGCGCGGTACTCGAGCATCGGGGGCTCGTCGCGATGACGCCGCCGCCACCAGTCGGACGCGCGCCACGGTTCGTCCCGCAGGGCCACCCCGAGCGTCGCGTCGACCAACCGGGGGACGAGCGGCTCGGCGGGTGGGCACGAGCGACGGCCCAGGTACAGCGGGAAGGCAGGCCGACGCAGCGCGTCGACGAACCCGTCGAGGAGTGGATCCTCACCGTCGACCACCGCGACGTACCGGGCGTCCTCCCGGTAGTAGCGGTACGACAACGGCATGGTGTCACCGCCGTCCAGCGAGCGCGCCGTCTGGAAGTCGCGCAGCAGCCGCCCCGGCTGGTCGATCCGGACCCCGAGCCGCAGCCCGACGTAGTCCTCGAGCGGGTCGGTGCGCCGCCGGCCCTGCGCGGCCGCGAGCAGCCCGACGATCCCCGACTTCGTCGGGGCGTCGTCGGTGGCACGCGTCGTGAACCGGCTCGAGCTGCCCCAGGCCTGCATCGGCCCGGCCAGGGTGAGGACGAGCACGCTCACGCCGACGTCCCGAGCCGCTGGCCGACGACCTCACCCACCGCGTCGTACAGGCCCGGCAGGGTCGTCCGCTCGGCGTCGGGCAGCGTCTTCTCGAGCCCGGCGCGCGCGTCGCCGATGGCGACGACCCACGTCTGCACGGGTCGCTGCCCGAGGACGTCGGCGACCTCGTTGGCCCGCTCCCCCAGTCGTCTGGCGGCCACGTGCAGGCGGGTGAGCCCTTCCTCCGCGACAACGGCGTCCTCGAACGCACCGACGAGGTTGACGGACTGCGTGTCACGGACGGTGACGACGACCGCCTCGGGCAGCGTGCGGTTGGCGAACGTGTTCTGCTTGCCGGTCGGCATCGACTCGACGAACGCCTGCACGAAGGCCCGCACGGCGCGCCGCGCGGCCTCGGCGTCACCCAGGTTGTCCTGCAGCCGGTCGACGTCGACGGTGGCGTAGCGGTAGAGCGTCGAGGAGTTGAACTCGACGGTGCCGATCATGCCCGCGCCCGCGTCCTCGTCGGCGGCGTCGCGCTTCACGTCGTCGACGGCCGTGAAGTAGTCGTACTCGTTGTCGACGGCGTGCACGGAGATGGCGTGCGCGACCTGGGCGGCGGCGTCGACGTTGAGGTCGGTGACGTCGGCGACCATGCGCCCGAACAGCGAGACGTCCACCGAGTGGGCCGTGTCGAGCAGGCCCTTGCCCTTGAACGCCTTGATCGCGGCGGCGACGTCGTCGGCACCTGCGAGCTCGATGGCCTTGTCGGCCAGCAGGTCGATCTGTCGCCGGGACACGAACACCAGGTACCCCGTCTCCTGGTGCTCGCTCGACTCGCCGCCCGACTTCGCGCGCTTCGTCGCCGCGAGCTTCAGACCGGTCGACGTCACGACGCCCTCGGCAAGGGTCGCCGCGGTCTCCGCGAGGTCGGGGCGCAGCTCGGTGACCCGCGCGGCGACGAGGTCGACGACGCGCTTGGTCCGAACCCCCAGCTCGCCGCGGTCGAGGAGTGTGTCGAACGCGACCCGTGTCGCGCGCTTCCACGCCTGCGACGACACCCGGGCGCGGCGGACCCCGCCGAATACCGCGGTCTTGGGGCTGCCCGTGTCGTCGCGGTTGACGTTGCTCGGGGGGACGGTCTGCAGGGCGTGGACCTCGATGATCGTGCGGGACATCACTGCTCCTCGGCGCTGGCGGTGGTCGGGCTGGTCGGTGTCGCGGTGACGCGGTAGAAGGCGCGGCCCCAGCGCAGGCGGACGGCGTCCTGGTGCGCGGGGTGCTGGTACAGGGCGAGGTCCTCGGCGAAGCGGGCGTAGTCGAAGCCCTGCCGGCGGTCGCGCAGGAGCTGCACGAGCCCGCGGGCGTGGTGCACGAGCTCGTCCCAGGCCTGCGCGGTGCCGAACGCCTGGAAGCGGCGCGTCACGCCGCGCACCTCGTCGCCGTCGCGGAACCGGATGGCACCGACGGCGGCGCCGAACGACGTGCCGGGCACGTGCATCGGCACGGACTGCGACTGCTGGTGGACGGCGTACAGGCCGAGGGCCGTGGCGATGGCCCGCTCGTCGGCCGTCTCGGCGTCGCCGTACACCCGGGCGGTCGGGTTGACGACGAGCGCGAGCACCTGCGGCGAGGCGCCCAGCGGCTGGCCGAGGTGGCGGCGCAGCTCGGCCAGCGCGGCCCGCGACCAGGGGGTCTGGTCGGGTGGCAGGTACTGGCGCTGCAGGATGCCGACCTGACGGGCGACGAACTGACGGGTCGACAGCGGCCCGTCGGACAGGTGGTCAGGGACGTCGGTCGTCGCCGTGTCGGTGCTGGTGTCGGTCATGCCGCAGGCTCCTCGGTGCTCGTGAGCGGGACGGGAAGTGCGTCGGCGAGGGCGTACCGGAACCGGCCGTCGGCCTCGGGGGTGGAGATGTGCCGGGTGCCGCTGCCGACGACGACGTCCCGGCCGACCCAGGCGTCAGGCCCGCAGCCCTCGACGAGGGCACGGGCGATGCCGTTGAGCAGGCCCTTCGCCTCGCCGTGCCAGCGCTCACGCGCCGCCAGCGGGTCGATGTCGGCGGTGAGACCGGCCAGCCAGGCGCGGTAGGGGGCGTCGAGCAGGGCGTACGCCTGGCGCTGAGCGTCGTCGCGCACGCCATCCAGCAGCTTCGGTTCCCGGGCGCCGCCCGCACGGGCGAGGTCCTGGGCGAGGTAGCCCAGCGACCGGACGGCCGACTCGGTCGCCGCGACGGCGTCGACCGCGGCCTGCGCGTGCCGGGGGTGGTCCGCGGAGAGGACGGCGACCGGGATGACGAGACGGTCGTCGACGACGTCCTCCACCGAGGCGTTCTGCGTCCCGTACGTCATGCCGGAGGTCCGCAGCGTCACACGTGCGGTGCCGTCGAGCACGTCGCTCGCCCACTCGATGACCGCGGCCGTGACGAAGGGCTGGCCGCCGTCCGCCTTGCCTCGCGGTGCGACGAGGGGCAGCAGCGCACCCAACCCTCGCCAGAGGGCCCGCCCGGCGGTGTGCTCGCGGGGCATGTACACGACGGGCAGGCCGAGCTTCTTCTGCTGTGCCTCGCTGCGGCGCCACGCGGACATCGGTTCCTGCCGGTGACGGTTCTGCGGCGTGAGCCGGTCGCCGTTGGCCACGAGCACACCCGTGACCCCGTCGCGGTCGCCGGCGAGGCGGACGCGACGGCTCTGCCACGTGAACAGGTCGAGCGGACCGTACGGGCGCGCGGCGAGGTCGGCGGCCTCGGCGGGGCCGGACGGCTCGGCCTCCCACGCCGGACGGTCGCGGCGGTCACGCTGGACCCCCGGGTCGTCGATCGGGACGGTGTTGAGCAGCAGGGTGCGCCACAGGTTGCCGCCGTCGACGTACAGACCGCCGAGCGCACCGGCCGCGCCGGTACCGATGGGGTAGCCCTTGCCGCCCTTCACCCGGTCGTCTCCCACCGCCCCCGACTTGATGCCCGACGCGTCGAACGCGTGCACGTGAACGAGCCACCGCGCCGCCTCGGCCGGGCTGATCCGCGCGAGCCCGCGGCCGGCTCGTGTCGTGAAGTACTGGTGCCCCGCGGGGACGTCGGCGATGAGCTTCTCCAGCCCGGAGAACTCGTGCTTCGCGGTGTGCAGGTCCGCCACTTGGAAGAACGGCGTCACGGGGTGGAAGAGGTCGAAGCGCTCGCGGTGCTGCTCGAGGTAGGCCTCGATCCGGTCGACCGGCGGCTCGGGGGTGTTCCACAGCCGCTCCCACGCGTCGACGTCACGCGGCCCGTCGACCGCACGCGCCAGCACCGCGAGCGCGATCCGCAGGATCGCGAACCCCTGGGTCGGGACGTCCCCGACGATCTCCCGGATCCGCGGCGCGCGCCGGAACAGGTCGAGCAGCGACACCTCGTCCGTGGTGCCGTCCTCCGTGAGCACGAGCACCCACGGCTCGTCGAGCAATGAGAACCCGTCAGGCATCGGCTCGCTCCGTCTTCTGGTCGGTGGTCGGCCAGCGGCCCTGCGGGCTCACGGCGCCGCCTCCAGCGGCGTCGCCGTGAGCCCGTACCGCTGGTCGTAGTGCAGGTCGAAGCCGTCGAGCCGTGCGCGCCGGTCGTCGTCGAGGACGAGGGCGAGCTGGCCCTTGAGCACCGGGCTCGTGTCCCAGCCGTCGAAGCGCTCGCCCTCGAGCTCGCGCACCACGCGGTCGAACGAGCCCGGGCGCAGGGTCATCCGTGCAGGCAGGCGCAGCGTGCAGCGGGCCAGGAGGCGCGCGACGTCGTCGTCGAGCGGGACGTGCGGGAACGGCAGGGCCGTGCCGCCGCCGGGTGCCCAGTCGGGGACGCGGTCCGCGCCGCCGGCCGAGCGCTGCACGACGACGACCTCGATGCTGTCGGTCCCCTCGCGCACGCACGCCTGCCCGCGGGGCGAGTCCTCGTCGACGTCGCCCACCCCGGCGACGGACGTGCCGTAGAGGTCGTTGCCGTTGGGCGGGTGGAGGAGGAAGTCGCCGGCACGCCTGCGGCGCCCCGCCTCGTCGTGGGCCGCCTGCTGGGCGGCGGTGGTCCACGCGTCCTCCCAGCCGGCCGGCGGCGGCGCTCCCGGGGCGTACGCCGCCTGCACGAGCCGCGCGATGTCGTGCGGCAGCCGGACGGGCTCGCCGTCGAGGTGCGGGCCGAGCACGGCCGCCGACGCGAGCAGCGCGTACCGCCCGTAGACGAACACGCTGCCCCGCACGGGTTGCGGAACGGGGTGCGTCCAGTCCGCGCCGGTGATGTAGCACCGCGGCACTGCGACGGGAGCGGGGCGGTCCGCCCGCCGGTGCCGGTGCAGCCGCCCGACGCGCTGCAGCACCAGGTCGACCGGCGCGAGGTCCGTCACCATGACGTCGAGGTCGATGTCGAGCGACTGCTCCAGCACCTGCGTGCCCACCACGATCCGCAGTGGAGGTCGCGCACCGTCCCTGCCGAGCTCGGCCAGCAGCCGCAGGTCGTTCGCGCGCCTGTCGGTCGCGAGGAACTGCGCGTGCGCGACGGTGACGACCTCGGGACCGAACCGGGCCTCGAGGTACCTCGCGGCCTCCTGTGCTCGCGCGACGGTGTTGCGGATGACCGCGGCGCAGCCGCCGTCGCGCAGCGCGTCCTCGAGGAGGTCGCCGAGCGCGGCCAGGTCGTCGTCGAGCCTGCCGACCTGCACCTGGGCGGTCGTCGGGACGTCCGAGAACCGGACGACGCACGGCCCGTCCGCACCGGTCGCGACCACAGCCGGGTACCCGATGTTCCCGTCGAGCACCGACGCGTCCACCTCGTCGACGTCGAGCCCCAGGCGCAGCCGACGCCCCGCCTCGTACGCCCCGTACAGCTCGGCCCGGCGGGTGGCGGGCAGCGTCGCCGAAAGGAGGACGACGGGTGTCCCGCAGGCGCCCAGCCACTCGACCGCGCGGTCCAGGTAGGTGCCCATGTAGGTGTCCGCGGCGTGCACCTCGTCGATGACGACGACCTTCGAGGCGAGCGCGAGCTGGCGCATCATCACGTGCCGCGCCATGAGCGAGGCGAAGAGCACCTGGTCGATCGTCCCGACGACGAACGACGCGAGCGCCGTCCGCTTGCGACCTCGCATCCACAGGTCGGCCGCCGGGACCACGTACCGACCGTCGTGCCCCTCGGTGTCGTCGTGCAGGTCGACCGTCCGCAGCGGTGGCAAGCCCGTGGCGTCGTCGTTGAGGGCGGCCTTGCCGTGGACGAGTGCCAGGGAGTGCTGGGCCGCGTCGCCCGCGGGCACGCGTGTCAGCCAGTCGCGCACCCGGCCGTACATGGCGTCCGTCGTCGCCTGGGTGGGCAGGGCGACGAACACCCCGCCGGCACCGGTGCGGTGCGCGAGCACCTCCGCGGCGAGGAGTGCGGCCTCCGTCTTGCCCGACCCCATCGGGGCCTCGACCACGAGCAGCCCGGGTGCGGGCATCGTCCGCGCGGTGTCGACCACGGCCCGCTGGACCGGGTGCAGTGCACCGGTCACGTCCGGGAACCGGGCGGCGAACGTGGCCGCGGCATCGTCGTGGGGCGCCGGTGCCGTCCACCGCGGGCTGAGCTGCAGCCTGCGCCAGGCGCGCAGCGAACGGGGCGACGGCGTCGTCGCCACGGGGTCGGGGTCGGTCACGACGTCGACGGGGTCGAGCGGGAAGGAGGTGTCGGCCGATGCGATCCAGTCGGCCATGACGACGACGCCCGTCAGCAGCATCGCCGCCGGCCCGGGCAGGCGCAGCCGGTCCCACCCGGGCCAGTCCTGCGTGATCCCGGCGCGCGCCGCTGCACGGTCGACCAGTGCGTCCTGCACCGCCAGCCACGGCGCGTCACCGACGAGGTGGTCGCGGTTCGGCGCCTCCCGCACCGCGCTGAACGGCCCGTACGCGCCGTGGTGCCCGGCCACCACCGCCGTCACCCGCCGCCGGGTCCTGGGCGGAAGGGTCGTGCGGTTCGCGAGCCAGCGTTCGAGCGCGGCCGCTCCCGCGATCTCGTGGCGCAGCGCGGTCCGATCGTTCAGCGTCGCCGGGGTCGTCCGCAGGCCCACCCCGCGCATCCGGTCGCTCAGCAGGGGAACCTGGCAGGCGAACGCCGGGCTCGCCTTCCCGACGTCGTGCACGCCCGCGAGGAACCGCACGAGACGTCGTGCGTCGTCGTTGCTCCCACCGACGGCCTCGGCGAGCAGGTGGCGGACGTCGTCGGCCACCCACTCGTCGATGAGGAGACCTGCGACGTCGGCGGTCTCGTCGAGGTGGCGCCAGAGGGGCGCCCAGTGGGTCGGTGGTGTGGCGAAGGGCCACGACTTGCCCCAGGCAGCACGGCACATCTCGTCGACGTCGACGGTCACACGTGGCATGTCGGCCCCCAGCCGAACCCTCGGGCTTCGTGAGCACCGTAGGTGTTGCGCCCGTACCCAGGAGGGCGGTTCGGGGATCTTCACCCGGCGGGAAGGTGCCGCACGCGGAAGCGAGCGACGACCCGGGCCGGGCCGCTCGCAGCGCGGAGATCTTCGGTCTGGCACGAGACGAATCCCCGGCCCGGAACCGCCACGGCGCGTGCCGCATTCGTGCCAGTCTGGCCGGATGCGACGTGTACTGGTGCTCGGTGGGACGGCATGGCTGGGACGCACGGTCGCGCGTCACTGGCTCGCGGACGGTGCGGAGGTCGTGTGCCTCGCGCGCGGGAAGTCAGGTGAGGTGCCTGCCGGTGCCCGCCTCGTCCGCGCCGACCGCAGCGAGCCCGGCGCGTACGACGCGCTCACCGGGGAGTGGGACGAGGTCGTCGAGGTCTCGTACGACCCGGACCTCGTGACGTCGGCCCTCGACGCGCTCGCGGACCGGGCCCGGCACTGGACCCTGGTCTCGTCCGTCGCGGTGTACGCCCGCACAGACGAGCCGGGGGCCGACGAGTCGGCCGAGCTCCTCGAACCGACGGACCTCACGGCGTACGGGGACGCGAAGGTCGCGGCCGAGCGTGCGAGCGCCGCGCGGCTCGGGGACCGGCTGCTGCTGGCACGAGCAGGGATCATCGTCGGACCGGGCGACCCGACCGACCGGTTCGGCTACTGGCCGGCGCGGATGCACCGCGGCGGTCGCGTGCTGGTGCCGACGTCCGAGGGCCGGTACGTCCAGGTCATCGACGTCGACGACCTCGCGGCCTGGCTCGTGGCCTCCGGGCGGGAGGGGCGGACGGGCGCTGTCGACGTCGTCGGCACGACCGTGGGGATCGGTGACCTCCTCGCGCAGGTGCGCGACGTGGCAGGGGCGGACTGCACGTTGGTGCCCGTCGACGACGACACCCTCGTCGCGCACGACGTGCGCCAGTGGGCGGGGCCGCGGTCCCTGCCGCTGTGGTTGTTCCCCGCCGACGGCGGCCTGCTCAGCCGGTCCGGCGCCCTGTACCGCGCGTCCGGCGGGATCGAGCGGCCGCTGAGCGACACGATCGCCCGCACCCTGGCCGACGAGGTCGCCCGCGGTGTCGACCGTCCCCGCCACGCGGGCCTCACGCCCGACGAGGAACGGGGCGTGCTCGCGGCGGTCTGACGGCGGGCGTCGCGACC
>JAEXEM010000135.1 GCA_023401045.1 Actinomycetes bacterium | reverse complement strand
GCTCGGCGTGCGTGCCGGTGTCGACGACGCGCCCGTCCTCGACGACGACGATGAGGTCGGCCTGGCGCACGGTCGACAGCCGGTGCGCGATGACGAGCGAGGTCCGCCCGACGAGCGCGGTGTCGAGGGCGGCCTGCACGGCGGCCTCCGACTCGGAGTCGAGATGCGCGGTCGCTTCGTCGAGCACGACGACGTCCGGGGCCTTGAGCAGCAGGCGGGCGATCGCCAGGCGCTGGCGCTCACCGCCGGACAGGCGGTAGCCGCGGTCACCGACGACGGTGTCGATGCCGTCGGGCAGCGAGGCGACGAGGTCCCACACGTGCGCGGCGCGCAGCGCCCGCTCGATGTCGTCGTCGGTCGCGTCGGGGCGCGCGAAGCGCAGGTTCCCGGCGATGGTGTCGTGGAAGAGGTGCGCCTCCTGGCTGACGACGCCGACGGTGTCCCGCAGGGACGCGGCGGTGACGTCGCGCAGGTCCTGACCGGCGATGCGCACGGCGCCGCGCGTCGGGTCGTACATGCGCGTGACGAGCTGCGAGATCGTCGTCTTCCCGGCGCCGGACGGGCCGACGAGCGCGACCATCGCCCCCGCGGGGACCGTGAAGGTGACGTCCCGCAGCGTGTCGGCGACGGGCTCGCGGCTGAGGTTCGCGACGGACTCCAACGAGGCGAGCGACACCTCGTCGGCGGACGGGTAGCGGAAGCCGACGTGGTCGAGCTCGACGCTCGCACCGTTCCTCGCGACCGCCGCGCGCAGGTCGGACGCGCCGGGCTTCTCGGCGACCGTCGGCTCGAGGTCGAGCACCTCGAGGACGCGCTCGAAGGACACGAGCGCCGTCATGACGTCGACCTGGACGTTCGACATCGCCGTCAGCGGGCCGTAGAGGCGACCGAGGTAGGCGGCGAGGGCGACGACGACACCGACGGTGAGCTCGTCGCGGATCGCCAGCACGCCGCCGACGCCGTAGACGACGGCGGTCGCGATCGCGGCGACGGTCGTCAGCCCGATGCGGAACCACGTCGAGTACAGCGCCCGCTTGACGCCGATGTCCCGCACGCGCGCGGTCTGCGCGGCGTACGCGGCGGACTCCCGGGCCGGGTCGCCGAACACCTTGACGAGGTGCGCGCCGGCGACGTTGAACCGCTCGGTCATCGTCTGCGAGGCGTCGGCGTTGAGCTCGTACGACTCGCGCGTGATCCCGGCGATCCTCCGTCCGAACCATCGTGCGGGCAGCACGAAGACGGGGACGAGGACGAGCGAGAGCAGCGTGAGCTGCCACGACATCGACAGCATCGCCGCGAGGACGAAGACGATGGTGAGGGAGTTGCTCACGACGTTCGACAGCGTCGCGGTGAAGGCCTGCTGCGCGCCCAGCACGTCGCCGTTGAGGCGCTGGACGAGGGCACCGGTCTTCGCGCGGGAGAAGAACGCGAGCGGCATGCGCTGCACGTGGTCGAACACGGCGGTGCGCAGGTCGTGGATGAGGCCCTCGCCGATGCGCGCGGACACCCACCGCTCGGCGACGCCGAGGCCGGCGGACGCGACGGCGATCGCGGCGACGACGGCGGCGATCCCGACGACGAGGCCGGTGTCACCGGCGGAGATGCCGTCGTCGATGAGCCGCTGGAACAGCCACGGGGTGGCCGCACCGGCGGCGGCGCCGAGGGCGATGAGGACGAGGAAGACCGCGAGCTGGGCGCGGTAGGGGCGGGCGAACGCGAGGATGCGGCGCAGGGTTCCGGGGGCGAGGCGCTGCTGCGCGACGGAACGGTCCTGGCCGAAGCCACGCATCCCGCGGCCGCCGGGGACGGGTCCGGGATGGGTCACGTGGACCTCCTGAGGTCGGAGGGGCGCGGACGAGCCGCGCAACATGCTGAGGTTACCTCACCATGAGCAAGATTCACCTCCCGGGTATTCCCTTCGTCCGCAGGGCGTGCGACCCGCATCCTGAGGATGCACGAGCCCGGCACCGCTGGATCGACGGTGCCCCGACGAGTTCTGCGGCCTGCGCCGGTCGATCCCGGCAGACGTCACCCGAACCGGAGGTCTCCCCGTGCCCGACGCAGCCACTGCTCCGCCGCCGACCGCGATGCGCACCTTCGGCCACCTGCTCGTCAACACCGCCGTCGCCAACCTCACGACGAACTACCTGTGGTGGGCGCTGACGTTCTGGGCCTACCTCGAGACCCGGTCCGTCCTCGCCACCGGGCTCATCGGCGGGGCGTACATGCTCGCCGTCTCGTTCAGCAGCGTCTTCTTCGGGTCCTTCGTCGACCACCACCGCAAGCTCGCCGTCATGCGGGCCTCGACGGTGTTCTCGCTGCTCATGTTCTCGCTCGCGGGCGGGGTGTTCCTCGTCGTGCCCGAGCGCACCCTGCTCGACCTCGGCGGACCGTGGTTCTGGGTGTTCGCCGGCATCATCCTCATCGGCGCGGTCGTCGAGCAGATGCGCAACCTCGCGCTGTCGACGAGCGTGACGGTCCTCGTCCCCGACGAGGGCCGGGCCCGCGCCAACGGCCTCGTCGGTACCGTCCAGGGGGTCTCGTTCATCGCGACGAGCGTCGTCAGCGGCCTGTCCGTCGGGTTCCTCGGGATGGGCGGCACGCTCGTCGTCGTCCTCGGGCTGCTCGTGCTGACGATCGCGCACCTGCTCGTCGTGCGCTTCCCCGGCGACCGGGTCGCCGCCGTGGGCGACGGGACAGGCGGCGCGGCGATCGACCTGCGCGGGGCGAGCGCCGTCGTCCGGGCCGCGCACGGCCTGTTCGCGCTCATCATCTTCGCGACGTTCAACAACCTCATCGGCGGCATCTACATGGCGCTCATGGACCCCTACGGCCTCGAGCTGTTCTCCGTCCAGGTGTGGGGGCTCATGCTCGCGCTCGGCTCGACGGGCTTCCTCGTCGGCGGCGCGGTCGTCGCGACCCGGGGCCTGGGGCGCAACCCCATGCGGACGATGCTGCTCGTCGTCGTCGTCATGGGGGTGCTGGGGGCGACGTTCACCATCCGCGAGTCCGCGGTGCTCTACGTCGCCGGGCTCTTCGCCTACATGTGCCTCGTCCCCGTCGTCGAGGCCACCGAGCAGACGGTGCTGCAGCGGGTCGTGCCGTTCGAGCGGCAGGGCCGGGTGTTCGGGCTGGCCACGGCGCTCGAGAGCGCCGCCGCACCCGTCGCGGCGTTCCTCGTCGCGCCGCTCGCCGAGGTGTGGATCCTGCCGTACGCCCGCTCGGACGCCGGCCGGGAGGCGCTGCGCCCGCTGCTCGGCGACGGCGACGCGCGCGGCATCGCACTCGTCTTCCTCGTCGGCGGCCTGACGATGGCGCTCGTCGCGGCGCTCGGGCTGCGCTCGCGGGCGTACCGGACGATCTCGCGGACCTACCGCGAGACGGCACCGCAGGGGCCGGGTGCAGAGGCGGCCGTGGCTGGCGACGGCGACGGCGTGACGG
>JAEXEM010000116.1 GCA_023401045.1 Actinomycetes bacterium | reverse complement strand
GGGGGGGCGCCGCGGCGCCGGGGCGCCCCCGCGGGCGACGGGAGCGTCCGCCCGAGGTGCGGTGCGCCCCGCCAGGGCGAGTACGCGCGGCACGAGCTGCGCGGCGACCTGGTCGACGGACTGCGCGACCGTCCCGGTGCCGGTCGGCTTCGCGACGTAGTCGGTCGCCCCCGCCGCGAGCGCGTCGAGGGTCGCGTGCGCACCGCGCTCGGTGAGCGTCGAGAACATGACGACCGGCTGCCGGTACCCGGCCGCCCGCAGCGCCCGGACCGCCTCGATGCCGTCCATCTCCGGCATCTCGACGTCCATCGTGATGACGTCCGGTGCGAGCTGCTCGACCTTCTGCAGCGCGATGCGGCCGTTCGCGGCGACCCCGACGACCTCGATCGAGGGGTCGCGCGACAGCGCCGCGTGGACGAGGCGCCGCACGACGACCGAGTCGTCGACGACGAGCACCCTCGTGGTCGTCACCCTGCCTCCCCCGCCGGTCAGTAGACGAACGTCGCGACGCGCCCGCGCAGGTCCTCCGCGAGGCGCGCGAGCTCGGTGACGGACTGGTTCATCTGCCCGACGACCTGCGAGGACGACTGCGCGGACGACGCGACGCCGACGATGCTCGACGCGATCTCGCCCGAGCCGGACGCGGCCTCGGTGACGCCGCGCGCCATCTCGTTCGTCGTCGCGGTCTGCTCCTCGACCGCCGAGGCGATGGTGAGCTGGTAGTCGTTGATGCTCGCGATGATGCTCGTGATCTCGCCGATGGACTCCACCGCACCGGTGGTGTCGGCCTGGATGGCCTCGACGCGGCGGGCGATGTCGTCGGTCGCCCGCGCCGTCTCCTGCGCGAGCTCCTTCACCTCGCTCGCGACGACCGCGAACCCCTTGCCCGCCTCACCGGCCCGGGCGGCCTCGATGGTCGCGTTGAGGGCGAGGAGGTTGGTCTGCTCGGCGATCTGGGTGATGAGCTTGACGACGTTGCCGATCTCCGTGCTCGAGGCGCCGAGCCGGGACACGGTGTCGTTGGCTGCCGTCGCGGCCCCCGTCGCGGCCTGCGCCACCTTGGCGGCCTCGGCGGCGTTCTGGGCGATCTCGCGGATGGACGAGCCCATCTGCTCGGTGCCGGCGGCCACCGCCTGCACGTTGCGGCTCACCTGCTCCGCCGACGCGGCGAGGACGCCGGCCTGCACGCTCGTCTCCTCCGCGCCGGACGAGACCTGGTCGGACGCGGCGGCGAGCTCCTCGGACGCGGCGGCGACCGCGGCGGAGGCCTCGACGACACCGGCGAGGGTAGCCCGGACCGACTCCTGCGCGGCGGCGAGCTGGACGGCCATCCGGCCGACCTCGTCGCGCTGCCTGACGTGCGGCACGCGTGTGAAGTCGCCGGCGGACATCGCCTGCACCGAGCGCTGCACCTCGAGCACCGAGCGGCGCACCGAGCGCGCCATGGCGACGGCGAGCAGGACCGAGATGACGAGGATCGCCGCCGTCGCCGCGGAGAGGTAGATGCCCGCCCTGGCGGCCTCGGCGTCCGCCGCGGCGGCAGTCTTCTCCATGTGCGCGGTGATCTCGTCGGCGAACGAGTCGAGGTGGACGAGGTAGGCGTCGACCATCGGTCCGCTCACGCCGGACTCGAGGTCCTGGAACGCCGCGAGGTCGTCCGCCCGCGCTGCCGGCATGAGCTTGAGGTCGCGCACCTCGGCCCACTCCCGGTAGCCCTTCCAGAACTTCTTCCAGCTCTCGCTCTCCTCGGCGAACGGCGTGACGTTGAGGACGGCGGCGGCCGCCGAGAGCTCGGCGTCGTTCACCTCCTGCTGGTCGAGCCACCGGCGCTGGTCGTTCTCGTTGTCGGTGGCCGCGACCTGCGCGACGATGAGGCGCGCCTTCAGCTGGGACTGGTGGACGACGGCGCGCGGCTCGGCGACGTTCTTCTGCAGCTCGGTGAGCTCCGTGGTGAGCCCTCCGACGAGCCGCATCTCGGCGACGGCGTACGTCGTGCCGCCGACGCAGACGGCTGCGATGAGCCCGACGACGAGGAGGATCTTCGTCTGGATCGAGCGGTTGGTGAACAGGGCGCTCGGACGGCGTGCGCGCCGGGGTGTGGCGGGCGACGAGGTCATCGGGACTCCTCCGTGGTGGGGACGGGGACGGGGCGGGCGGCGGAGCCGGCGGCCCCCGGCGGGGCGGGTCACGCGGCGACCGCCTCGTCGACGTCGAGCACGAGCAGCAGCCGGTCCTCGAGCTTGTGGGCGCCGCGCACGAGGGCGCGCAGCGCAGGGTCGAGGGTCGCCGGGGGCTCCTCGAACGAGTCGGGCCCGGCGTCGACGACGTCCCCGACGGCGTCGACGAGCAGGCTGACGGGCTCCCCGTCGACCTGGACGACGATCATCATCGGCTCCTCGTCGCCGCGCGGCGGCAGGCCGAGACGGGTGCGCAGGTCGAGCGCGAGGACGACCTGGCCGCGGAGGTTGACGAGCCCGGCGACGTCGGGCGCGGCGAGCGGCACCCGCGTGCGCGGACGGGCGGTGAGCGCCTCCTGGACGCGCAGCACGTCGATGCCGTAGGTCGCGGCACCGAGGGTGAAGGTGACGTACCGGCTCATGCGGCGGCTCCTGCGGGTTCGGGCACGGCCGCCCCTGCCTCGTGGAAGGCCGGGTCCGCGGCGAGGACGGCGGCGTCCACGTCGAGCAGCTCGACGACGTGCTCCCCGATGACCGTCGACCCGACGAGCCCGCGGTCGCTCACGTCGGTGTGCCGGTCCTCGCGGTCCTCGACGATGTCGAGCACCCGGTCGACGACGATCCCGGCGGACCGCCCGCCCCGCGTGAGGACGACGACGAGGAGGTCGTCGGACGGAGCACCGGGCTCGGCGGCGACGAGGTCGTCGAGGCGGGCGAGCGGCAGGATCGTGCCGCGGTACCGCACGACCTCCCGGCCGCCGACGCGTTCGACCTGGTCGGCGCGCAGGTGCTCGACGCGGGTGACCTCCGCCGTCGGGAGCGCGACGCGCCGGCCGTCGCCGGTCGTGACGACGAGCACCGGGCGGGTCACCGAGGTCTCCTCCTCGGCCGCGCCGGCCGTGGCCGCGACCTCGACCTCCCCGACCATCGCGCGGCGCGCGACCGCCTGGACGTCGACGATGAGGCAGACCCGACCGTCGCCGAGCACTGCGGCGCCCGCGTAGACGCCGATCGCGGTGAGCCGCGCCGAGAGCGCCTTGACGACGATCTCCTCGGTGTGGAGCACCCGGTCGACGACGAGCCCGAAGCGGTGGTCGTGACCCTGCACGACGGCGACGACGGCGTCCTGCGTGCCGTCCCACGTGCCGGTTCCGAGCACCTCGGAGAGCCCGACGAGCGGCAGCAGGTCCCCGCGCAGCCGGAGGACCCGTGCACCGTGGACGTCCTCGACGGCGAGCCCGTCGCGGCCGTCACCGATCGCGACGAGCTCGAGGAGGTCGACCTGCGGCAGCGCGTACAGGTCGCCGTCGCACTCGACGGTGAGCGCGGGCATGATCGCGAGCGTCAGCGGGATCCGCAGCCGCCACACGGTGCCCTCACCCACCTGCGACTCGACGTCGACCGACCCGCCGACGGCCTCGATCTTGGTCCGGACGACGTCCATGCCGACCCCGCGGCCGGACACGTTCGTCACCGTGCGCGCCGTCGAGAAGCCCGGCAGGAAGAGCAGCTGGAGCAGCTCGGCGGGGGTCGCGGCGGCGACCTGCTCGGGCGTGCGCAGCCCACGCTCGACGGCCTTCGCGGCGACGACGGCCGGGTCGATGCCGGCACCGTCGTCCGCGACCTCGACGACGACCTGGCCGCCGGTGTGCGAGGCCCGCAGCGAGAGCCGGCCGCGGGCGGGCTTGCCGGCGGCGAGCCGGGCCTCGGGCGGCTCGATGCCGTGGTCGACGGCGTTGCGCACGAGGTGCGTCAGCGGGTCCTTGACCGCCTCGAGCAGGCTGCGGTCCACCTCGGTGTCACCGCCGGACATGTCGAGCTGCACCTCGCGCCCGCACGTCGCGGCGAGGTCGCGCACGACGCGCGGCATCTTCGACCACACGTGCTCGATGGGCTGCATGCGGGTACGCATGACGCCCTCCTGCAGCTCGCCGGCGACGAGGTCGAGCTGCTGGGCGGTGCGCGACAGGTCGACGTCCTGCAGGCCGGAGGCGAGCCGGGTGAGGCGGTTGCGGGCGAGGACGAGCTCGCCGACCTGGCGCATGAGCGCGTCGAGGAGGTCGACGTCGACGCGGATCGCGGTCTCGGCGGCCCGTACCTGGCCGTGGTCCTCCGGCGCGTCGGCCGTGACCTCGGGGGCCGGGTGCGGCGTGGGGACGACGGGGGCCGTCGCCGCGGGGGCGACCGCGGTGCGCGTGGC
>JAEXEM010000022.1 GCA_023401045.1 Actinomycetes bacterium | reverse complement strand
GGCTGCGCCAGTGCGCGAGCCCGGCCTCCTCACGCGCGAGGCGGTGGGTGAGCGCGGCGCGCGCCCGGCTGCGGGCCTGCGCGACGCGGGCGCGCTCCTCGGTGACGTCCGGCACGACGCGCTTCGCGGCGTCGGTCGGCGTCGAGGCGCGCAGGTCGGCGACGAGGTCGAGCAGCGGTGTGTCCATGTGGTGCCCGATGGCGCTGACGAGCGGGGTGCGGCACGCGGCGGCGGCCCGCACGAGCGTCTCGTTGCTGAACGGCAGGAGGTCCTCGAAGGAGCCGCCGCCGCGGGCGACGACGACGACCTCGACGCGCGGGTCGGCGTCGAGCTCGGCGATGGCCGCGCTCACCTCGGGCACGGCCGAGGGGCCCTGGACGGTGACGCGGCGGATCTCGAACTGCACCGCGGGCCAGCGGGCGCGCGCGTTCGACACGACGTCGTGCTCGGCGTCGCCCTGCTGGGCGCACACGAGCCCGACGACGGACGGCAGGAACGGCAGCGGCACCTTGCGGCTCTCGTCGAAGAGCCCCTCGGCGGCGAGCACGGAGCGCAGCTGCTCGATGCGGGCGAGCAGCTCTCCCAGGCCGACGAGCCGCACCCGGTCGGCGGCGAAGCCGAGCGAGCCCTTCTTCACCTGGTACTGCGGGCGCGCGTGGACGACGACGTGCGCGCCCTCGGCGAACCGGTCGCCCAGGCTCATCGCGGCGACGGCCGGCAGCGTCACCGACAGCGACATGTCGAGGTCGGTGTCACGCAGGGTGAGGAAGAGCAGGGAGTTCCAGCGGCGGAGGTTGAGCACCTGGCCCTCGACCCACACCGGTGGCATCCGGGCGACGTAGTCGGCGACCTTGGGCGCGAGGTGGCGCACCGGCCACGGCCGTTCGGGCGTGGTGTCGGCCGCCTTGAGGGGCAGCGGCAGCGGCGCCGCGGGGGCGCTCGTCTCGTCGTGCACCGTCCCAGCCTGCCCTACCCCGCCGACAGGTCGTCGTGTCACCCGTTCGCGTCGCCTCGGCGGCGACGGGCCGCTCCCCGGGGCTCTCCCGGCAGGGGCACCTAGACTGCAACGGTGACCCTTCCCCTTCCCGCTGCCCCCCGGTCCGGCGCCTCCGAGGCCGCGACGTCGGGCGAGACCCCTCGCCGGCGTGTCCTGCTCGCCGCCCCCCGCGGGTACTGCGCGGGTGTCGACCGTGCGGTCGTGGCGGTGGAGAAGGCCCTCGAGCACTACGGCGCCCCGGTGTACGTGCGCAAGGAGATCGTCCACAACCGGCACGTCGTCGAGACGCTCGCCGCCCGCGGTGCGGTCTTCGTCGAGGAGACCGACGAGGTGCCCGAGGGCGCCCGCGTCGTGTTCTCGGCGCACGGCGTCTCCCCGGCGGTCAAGGCGTCGGCGGCGGCCCGCAACCTCCAGACGATCGACGCGACGTGCCCGCTCGTGACGAAGGTCCACAAGGAGGCCGTGCGGTTCGCGGCCGACGACTTCGACATCCTCCTCATCGGGCACGACGGGCACGAGGAGGTCGAGGGCACGCAGGGCGAGGCCCCCGAGCACATCCAGGTCGTCAACTCCCCGGACGCCGTCGACGACGTCGTCGTGCGGGACCCCGACCGGGTCGTGTGGATCTCCCAGACGACCCTCTCGGTCGACGAGACGATGGAGACGGTCCGGCGGCTGCGCGAGCGCTTCCCGAACCTCCAGGACCCGCCGAGCGACGACATCTGCTACGCGACGCAGAACCGCCAGGTCGCGGTGAAGAAGCTCGCCCCGGCGTGCGACGTCGTCATCACCGTCGGCTCCGCGAACTCCTCGAACTCGGTGCGCCTCGTCGAGGTCGCCCTCGACGCCGGTGCGCGCACCTCCTACCGCGTCGACAACGCCGGTGAGATCGACCCCGCGTGGCTCGAGGGTGCGACGACCGTCGGCCTGACCTCGGGCGCCTCGGTGCCGGAGAGCCTCGTCGAGGAGGTCCTCGCGCTGCTCGCACGCCACGGGTTCGAGGACGTCGAGGAGGTGCGGACGGCCACCGAGGACCTCATGTTCTCCCTGCCCCGCGAGCTCCGTGCCGACCTCAAGGCCTCGGGCGCCCCGGCCGGCCGGCCGCGCCCGGACGGTCGTCGCCGCCTCGACGTCCAGCCGGTCTGACGGTCCCGCCCGACGCGACGCGTGGGGCCGCGTCGGGCCGCGCGCTCAGGCGCTCGACGCCGTGCCCTCGTCCGAGCGGGGCCGGGCGGCCTCCTGCGCGAGCGTGTCGGAGTCGCGCTGCGCCGACCTGTCCCCGAGCACGACGTCCTCGAGCGCGACGACCTGCTCGGTGACCGAGGCGACGAGCTCGGGTGCGCTGAGCGCGGTGAGCCGCGGGTCCGCGGCCTGCGGCGTCGGCAGGTCGCCGTCGACGACGTGGAGGTCGGCGAACCGGCGCGCGCTGACGAGCACGCGCGACTCGAGCGACCCGACGGTCTGGTTGTAGGCGGCCGCCGCGGAGTCGATGGCCCGCCCGAGCCGCCCGAGGTGGCTGCCGAGGGTCGCGAGCCGGCCGTGCAGCTCCTTGCCGAGGGAGAGCACCTGCTGGGCGTTCGCGGCGAGCGCGTCCTGGCGCCACGCGTACGCGACCGTGCGCAGCAGCGTGAGCAGCGTGACGGGCGTGGCGAGCACGACGTTGCGCTCGAAGGCGTACTCGACGAGCGTCGGGTCCTGGTCGGCCGCGGCGTGGAGGAACGACTCGGCGGGCACGAACATGACGACGAACTCCGGCGCCGGTGCGAACTGGTCCCAGTACCGCTTCGAGGCGAGGTCGTCGACGTGGGCCCGCACGTGCCGGGCGTGCGCCGCGAGCCGTTGCGCGCGCACCGCCTCGTCCTCGGTCTCGACGGCCTCGAGGTAGCCGAGGAACGCGACCTTGGCGTCGACGACGACGTGCTTGCCGCCGGCGAGCCGCACGACCATGTCGGGGCGCAGCAGGCCGTCGTCGGTGCGCACCTGGGCCTGCTCGACGAAGTCGACGTGCGCGAGCATGCCCGCCGCCTCGACGACCCGTCGCAGCTGCACCTCGCCCCACCGACCACGCACCTGCGAGGACCGCAGCGCCGTGACGAGCCGACCCGTCTCGCTGCGCAGCTGCTCGGAGGCCACCCGCATGGCCCGGACCTGCTCGCCGAGCGCGGCGTTGCTCTCGACCCGGGCGCGCTCGGCCTCGACGAGCTCGGAGCGCACGTGGTCGAGGGTGCGTGCCAGCGGCTCGACCATGGCGCGCACCGCCTGCTCGCGGCGCGCGAGCTCCCCGACGCTCGTCTGCTGCTCGGCCGCCAGGCGCTGGTGGGCGAGGGCGAGGAACTGCTCGCTCGTCGCGGCCAGGGCCTCGTCCGCCAGCGCGCGGAACCGGTCGCCCGCCCCGGCCCGCTCCGCGTCCAGC
>JAEXEM010000326.1 GCA_023401045.1 Actinomycetes bacterium | reverse complement strand
GCGGACGCCTGCCCCGCGCCTGCCTCGTGCGCGGCGGCCGTGAGGCCGGAGTACGACGTCCGCCGCCACGTCGTGTCCACCGTGCGGCCGAGATGCGCGACCTCGAGCGGCAGCGCCGGACCCGGTTCGGGACGCCAGCGGTCGAGCGGGGGCACGCCGTCGACGACCTCGTGGACGACCGTGCCGCCGGAGCGTGCCGCGAGCGCGTCGAGGGCCGCCGCGGCCTGGTCGTCGCGCGGTACGGGGACCGTGTCGGGAGGCAGCCCCTGGCCGTCCCGCGTGCCGAGCAGCAGCCGTCCGACGGCACCGGACGCCGAGACCGTGCTCGGTGCCCACCACACGACGACGTGGCTGCTCGCGCGGGTGAGCGCGACGTACGCCAGCCGCAGGTCCTCACCGGCCTCCTCGGCCTGGTGGCGCGCACGGGCGTCGTCGTAGCCGGGGCTGCCCGGGCCGCCGACGTGCAGCCGCCTCGTCCCGTCCTCGTCGTGGTACCGCAGGACTGCGGGGGTGCGCGGCACGAAGCGGTCCCACGCGAAGGGCACGAGGACGACGGGGAACTCGAGCCCCTTCGCGGCGTGGACGGTGACGACCTGGACGGCAGCGGCGTCGGTCTCGAGGCGGCGGCTGCGCTCCTCGGCGTAGTCCGTCGCGGCCTCGTCGATCCGAGCGCGCAGCCACTCCGTGAGCGCGGCGGCACCGAGGCCCGCGTCTCGGGCCGTCGCGTGCAGCACCTCGCCGACGTGCCGGACGTCGGTGAGGGTCCGCTCGCCGTCGGCCCGTGCGACGAGACGCTCGTGCAGGCCGCCGGCGGCGGTCGCCTGGAGCAGGGCGGCGACGCCCTGGCCCGCGAGCACGTGCGACCACCCGCGCAGCAGGTCGGCCAGGTCGTCGCGCTGCACGTCGGACGCCGTGGCGAGCTGCTCGGCGTCCCAGCCGACGAACGGCGTGAGCGCCGCCGCGGCGACGCGGCCCGGGTCCCCGGTGGCGGCGAGTGCCGTGAGGAGGACGAGCCAGTCGCGTGCCGCTGGTGTGGAGAAGACGCTCGACAGGCCCGAGACGACGGCGGGGACTCCGGCCGCGGTGAGCGCGTCCCGCACCGCGAGGGCGTCGGCGTTGCGGCGCGCGAGGACGGCGACGTCGCCCGGGACCACGGGCCGGGTGGCCGCACCGTCGCGCAGGCGCGTCGTCGTCAGCGTCCGGACGACCTGGGACGCGACGTCCCGGTGGACGAGCGAGCGCACGGTGTCGACGCGGGGTGCGGCGCTGCCCGCCCCGACCGCCCGGCGGGTGACCCGCCGCACGACGACCGGGGGAGCCCCCTCGAGGCGGCGTCCCTCGCGCGCGGCCTCGACCGGGTGGACGACGATCCGGGGGTCGCCGAGCGCGGCACCGCCGATGAGGTGCGACAGCCCGGTGAGGACGGGCGCGTCGGCGCGCCAGCTGCGGCCGAGCGTCGAGACGGTCGCGACGTCGCGGGCCGCGAGGTACGTGTGGACGTCCGCCCCGCGGAAGGCGTAGATCGCCTGCTTGGGGTCGCCGATGAGGACGAGCGTGCGGTGGCCGTGGAACGCCGTGCGGAGGATCTCCCACTGGACCTCGTCGGTGTCCTGGAACTCGTCGACCATGACGACCCGGTACGGCGCGCGGACCCGGGCCGCCGCGTCCGGGCCGGTGGCGGGGTCGGTGAGCGCGGCGTGCAGCAGCGCGAGGAGGTCGTCGTAGTCGACGACGTGCGCGGCACGCCGGCGGCGGACCATCTCCCGGCGGACGGCCCGTGCGAGGCGCACGCGGTGGTCGGCCGGACCGCCCGGTGGGGCCTCGTCGGGGGCGAGAGCGGCGGCGTGGTCGCTCACCGCGGCCCGGGCGACCTCGCGCGCGTCGGCGACCGTGAGCACCGGGGTCTCGGCGCCGGCGTAGGCGGCGAGGTAGAGGTCGTCGACGACCTCGTGCTCGAGGTCGGCGACGTCGGGCAGCAGGGTCGCGCCGGGCTCGACGACACCGCCTCCGGTCGTCGTGCCGAGGGTGCGGAGCATCTGCTGGCAGAAGCCGTGCGTCGTCGTCATCGTCGCGGCGTCGACCTCCGAGAGGGCGACCGCGAGCCTGCGCCGGCGGCGGTCGAGCTCGTCGTCGTCGGTGTCGGCGAGGTGGCGCACGAGCGGGTCGTCGCTGCTGCGGGCGCCGGGGTCGCGCAGCGCGCGCTCGGTGCCGACGAGCCGCGCCCGCACGCGGTCCCGGAGCTCGCTCGTCGCCGCGCGGCCGAACGTGACGAGCAGGAGCTCGGGCAGCCGGGCGTGGCCCTCCGCGACGTAGCGGGTCGCGAGCGCGGCGATGGTGAAGGTCTTGCCGGTGCCGGCGCTCGCCTCGAGGACGGTCGTGCCGCTCGGCAGCGGACCACAGACGTCGAAGACCGGGGCCGTGGTGGTCGTCGTCATGCCGGCACCGGCCCCTCGTGCGTGAGCAGCGCGTCCCACACGGTGCGGGCCAGCGCCCCGAGGAGCGTGGGCTCGTCGGGCCACGCCGCGCGGTCGGCGGCGGTCGGCTCCCCGGCGACGGCGACGAGCCGGAACCCCTCGCCCCACGCGAGCACGTGGTGCTCGTCGGTGTGCTCGAACCTCGCGCGCAGCGTCTGCTCGGCGTCCGCGAGGGCCCCGGCGGGGTCGTCCTGCCCGTGACGACGCTGCGCGTAGGTCCCCGCAGCCGCGACGGGCAGCGGCAGCGGGAAGCACATCGCGCGGTCCCGGACGGTGAGGAGGTCGGTGAGCAGCCGGGTCGCGTCCTGCGCGGAGGGCGCGGCGAGCCACGACGCCTTCGCGGAGATCCCCGTGCCCGGACCCCGGCCCACCGTCGCCGCGCCCCTGACCTGGCGCCCGCCCGCGACGAGCGCGAGCAGCTGCACCCACGCCCGCAGCCGGTGCTTCGCCCCCAGCCGGGAGTACACGGCGCGGACGAGCACGTCCGCGCGCACGCCCGGCACGGTGCCCGTGAGCAGCCGACCACCGGGCAGCGGCACCGTGACGTCGACGGCCGTGGCCGGTGCACCGAGCAGGGG